>JAZQMR010000233.1:0-1994 GCA_045543505.1 Acutalibacteraceae bacterium
GGTGGTGGCGCTGGCCACGCACGACAAGCTCTTCGACAAGATGGTCAGCAACATAAAAGAGGTTAAGGCTCGAGGTGCGGTGGTTTTGTCCATCACAACGGAGGAAAAACGCAAGGAAATCGATGGTATCTCGGACTTCAACATTTGTCTGCCGAGTATCTCCGAGATGATGAGTCCGTCTCTGTCGGTAGTGCCGTTACAGCTTTTCGCGTATTATATAGCCTCATTTAAAGGTTGCGACATCGACAAGCCGCGAAATCTCGCTAAGTCTGTTACGGTGGAATAAATTTATTTTGAAAGTATCTCTCAGGGAGTTTGAGGGGTACTTTTGTTTTTTAAACGGGCTGTGTTTTAGAACTTTCTTTTTGCTTAGCTGCAGCGGGCCGCGAGGCCAAAGAAAATATGATTTTCTTTGTGGTCCATAGCTCAACTCCGTTGAGCTATGGGCTGGCCGAAGGCCCGTAGGGGCCTTTGGCGCCTCGCGGCGTCCAGTGGTTTGATCAATACACCTTCTGTTTTTTGCTATATTTTATCAGCGCGCTTGACAATTTTTGATCAAAGACATAAAATTAAGGTGTGCTGGCAATTTATTTTAGTGTTTAAATCAACTTGAAGCAGAAAAAGAAAAGGACTTTTGAGAGGTGATTTTTATGTTTAAAGGGAAGAGCGCTGCAAATAATAAAAAAAGTAAAATAATATTTGGTGCGCTAATTATTTGTTGCTCGTTTGTTTTTGGCTTTTTAGGTGGCGCTTTGGCTAATGTGGTTTTCGAGAGTTCGGAAAGCGGTATTCCTGTTGCAAATACGAGATCTGAGAAGGTTGAAACGACGCCGCTTTCCACGTCGCAAATTGTCGCGCTGGTGGAGAACTCTGTTGTGGAGGTTCGAACCAAAATTGACTCAAACGGCAAAAAAGCTGAGGGTGCTGGCAGCGGCGTTGTTGTGCGGGAGGATGGCTACATTGCGACGAATGCTCATGTGGTCGAGGGCGCGAAAAGTATAAGTGTCACGCTGCGAAACGGAAATGTCTACACGGCGGAGCTGGTGGACAAAAATGAGCAAAAAGACGTTGCGGTTTTGAAGATAAGTGCGAGTGGCTTGAGTGCGGTAACTTTTGCGGACTCAAACAGCATCAAGGCGGGGGAGAATGTAGTTGTGATCGGTAATGCCTTGGGTACGCTTGGCGGCTCCGTTACGGATGGAATCATCAGCGCTGTCGACAGAAAATTGACCATTGACGATGAGGAAATGACGTTAATTCAGACGGACGCTGAGATAAATCACGGAAACTCCGGCGGTGGAATGTTCGGCTCGACGGGCAAATGCCTGGGGATTATTGTAGCGAAATCCACCGGTGAGGACGTCGAAGGTCTCGGCTTTGCGATTCCGGCTAACATCGTTAAGGCTGTCGTCGATGGGTACCTCGCCAACGTTTGATGCATATTTATGTGTGAGGTGGGGAAGACTAAAAGTGGGCAAATGTGCTTGGCGTTTGTGGAGTGCCCTAGCGAGCGCCTGGGCGCCGCGAGGCGCCGAAGGCCCTACGGGTCTTCGGCCAGCCTGGAGCTCAACTTTGTTGAGGTCCAGGCCACAAAGAAAATAATATTTTCTTTGGCCTCGCGCCCCGGCGCGGCTAAGCCAAAAGAGCAATTTCAAATTTAGGGCACTCCGGCCATTTTGCCTACTTTACAACTTCTCGGGAGGACACACCTATGAATACAAAACAAGCCAATCCCAGCATTCGGTGCTCCGTTGTGCAATGCAAACATCATTGTGGCTCGGTTGACTATTGCGCGTTGCATGAGATAAAGGTCGGTACGCACGAGGCAAATCCCACGGTTGTTCAGTGCACGGATTGTGAATCGTTTGAGTTGCAAAATTCAAAGTAATAAAAAGTCGGGAAGTGCCCTAAGTGATAATTTTCAATTGGTTGCTGCCCCAACGGGGCCGCGAGGCCAAAGAAAATAATATTTTCTTTGGCCTCGCGCCCCGGCG
>JAZQMR010000234.1:0-3740 GCA_045543505.1 Acutalibacteraceae bacterium
CTTCTTTACATATTTAATCTTTGCGTTGTCTTTGCTCGTTATCTCAAAATTCAAAAAATCACCAGCTATATTTTTTTGTTGCATCTAGCCCGGCCCCGCGGGGCGCTCCATAAATTCTTTATGGAGCGGGGCCAGGCCCCCCCGGCCGGGAGGGCCTGGCTTCGCTCCATAAAGAATTTATGGAGCGCCTCGCGGCGCCGGGCTAGATGCATCAAAAAAATATAGCTGGTGATTTTTTGAATTTTGAGATAACGAGCAAAGACAACGCAAAGATTAAATATGTAAAGAAGCTGATTTCAAGCAAGAGTTTTCGGGACGAAGAAGGACGCTTTGTAGTGGAGGGGCTGCGGCTGTGCTACGATGCTTTCTTGAGTGAGGTGCCCATAAAAGAGGTCTATTACACAGCGGCGATTTGCGAAAGGTTTCCGGAGAAAGTTAGGGAAATTATCGAGGCTTCGGAGCGGTCATATAAGGTCTCGGAGGAAATTTTGAGAGGGCTCTCCGATACGAAGACGCCGCAAGGGCTGGTGTGCGTATGTGCCAAGCTTGACAAACAACTTAGCGTGAATACAATAAATAGTGCTGGAAAATTTATCATTCTGGAGAATATTCAAGACCCGGCGAACCTCGGAACGATGCTGAGGACGGCCGAGGCTTTAGGGTTAGATTTTGTGGTCATGTCGAGCAGTTGCTGCGACATATACAACGCGAAAGTTTTGCGCGCGAGTATGGGTGCGGTGTTTCGCGTGAGGGTGCTGCTTTCCGAGGACATTTGTACGGCGGTAAAGTCATTGCAGGCGCGTGGCGCTAAGGTGTATGCTGCTGTGCCGGAAAGTTCAGCTGTGCCTGTTACGAAGGTGAATTTGGGCAAGTTCTCGGCGGTTGCGGTTGGCAACGAGGGAAACGGCTTATCGTCTGAGTTAATTGCAGTTTGCGATGAGAAAATTACGATTCCAATGCGAGGTCGCGCAGAGTCCTTAAACGCGGCTATGGCGGCTGGAATTTTGATGTGGGAAATGATGCGCGATTCAAGGGAGTAGTGCAGATGGACTTTAATGCGGCTTATTGGATTTGCGTCGTGGACGCGCTTGGCTTTGGGAGCCAGAAGATTCTCGATATTTTGAGGAGCTACAAAAACGCGCAAAACTTTCTTGCCGATAAAGTTAATCTGTGGAAGTTTTCTGGGTTTTTGAGCTCTAAAAATATCGAGAAACTAAAGCGTGCTGACCTCAATAAGGCGCAAAAAGTCCTTGAGCGTTGCAAGACGTTAGGCTACGAAGTTATTACCATCGAGAACCCAAAATATCCGAGAAAGCTTAGGAACATCACGAATCCGCCGGCCGTTTTATATGTTAAGGGTGCGCTGCCGGAGCTAAATGATCGGCTGTGCATCTCGATTGTTGGCACAAGGAGCTCCTCGGCGTATGGCAACCGGATTGCCTTCGAGATGGGCTACAACTTGGCGAAGGCCGGCGCTGTTGTGGTGAGTGGAGGTGCGATTGGCATCGATTGCTTGTCGCAGAAGGGCGCCTTGCAAGCTAGGGGCAAGCCTGTTACGGTGTTAGGTGCGGGCCTGAATGTCCACTACTTGTCGGCGAATAGAAATTTATGTGAGAACGTCGCAAAGAGTGGCGCGTTAATCTCGGAGTATCCGCCGGATTTTCACTCTGCAAGGTGGACATTCCCGATGAGAAACCGCATTATTTCTGGTTTGGCGGATGGTGTACTAGTCATCGAGGCGGCACAGAAAAGTGGTTCGCTCATTACGGCCAACCTTGCGCTCGAGCAGAATCGCGACGTCTTTGCTATCCCAGGTAACATCAATAGTCGAGTCTCGAGCGGCACGAACAAATTGATTAAAATTTGCGCCAAGCCAGTGATGTCCGTGAAGGATATCCTTGAGGATTACTATCATTTGTACCCGTATTTGAGTAAAAATGTTGCTGCGGTTGAGGAGAAATCTTCTGCGCAACTTAAGATAAGCGAATCGCGCTTTGAGATGGCTGAGTCGTCGGTCACGAGGGTGCCAGAGGGAATTTCAAGTCGAGCTAAAGTTTTATTTGAGGCCATGACGAGCACGCCAACCGGTGTTGATGACCTCTCGGAGACGGCGAAGCTAACTACCGCGGAGGCCCTCCAGGCCATAACTGAGCTCGAACTCAACGGCCTTATCAAGTCCCACGCGGGCAAGCGCTACAGCAAGTAGGCAAATGTCGTGCCCTAATGTTAGTTTGTCTTTTTCAACCCGATCAGCCGCGAGGCCAAAGAAAATAAATATTTATTTTCTTTGTGGCGCATAGCTCAACAAAGTTGAGCTGTGCGCTGGCCGAAGACCCGGCGGGTCTTCGGGGCCTCGCGGCGCCATCGGGTCGATTAGGGCACTCCATAGACAAATCAAGTTTGAGGTGAAACCTATGTCCAAGTTGTTAATAGTTGAGTCGCCTGCCAAGGCCAAAACTATCAAGAAATATCTCGGCCCCGGCTACGATGTTGTCGCCTCGATGGGGCACGTCAGAGACCTGCCGGCAAGCAAGTTGAACGTCGATATCCGGCACAACTTCAAGCCAAATTACGAGATCATTAAAGGTAAAGAAGACCTTGTAAAAGATTTAATAAAACTCGCAAAAAAGCATAAGCAAGTCCTCCTCGCGACCGACCCCGACCGCGAGGGTGAAGCTATTTCTTGGCACTTGGCCTATATCTTGGACCTCGATCCGAGTGAGCAAAATCGCGTTACCTTTAATGAAATTACGAAGACCGGCGTCACGAAGGGGATGGAGAATCCTCGTGCGATCGACCTCGACCTCGTGAATGCGCAACAGGCTCGCCGAGTCTTGGACAGAATTGTTGGCTACAAGTTGAGTCCGTTCCTCTCTGGCAAGATTCGAAAAGGCCTCTCCGCTGGCCGAGTTCAGAGTGTTGCGCTGAGGATAATTGTCGATAGGGAAAACGAGATTAATGCCTTTGTGCCGGAAGAGTACTGGACGATCGATGCGAAATTTACCGCGAAGACCTCTAAAAAAGTCTTTGCTGCATCGCTCTACGGCGACAAGAATGGTAAACTTGAGATAAAAAATGAGGCTGAGGCAAAGGAAATCCTTAAAAACTTAGAAGGCGCACAATATATCGTTGACTCGGTCAAGAAGGGCACTAAAAAACGCACTCCTGCGCCGCCTTTCATCACGTCGACGCTTCAACAGGATGCCTCGAGAAAATTAGGCTTTCAGGCGAAGCGTACGATGAAAGTCGCGCAGGAGCTCTACGAGGGCGTGGAGGTCGAGGGGCTCGGCGCGGTCGGTCTCATAACATACATGAGAACTGACTCGTTGCGCATCTCCGACGACGCCATCAACGCCGCGGTTGGCTACATTAAGGACACGTGGGGCGATAAGTATTTGCCTGCAAAGCGTCGCGTTTTCAAGTCGAAGGCAAGCGCGCAGGACGGTCACGAGGCTATTCGACCGACCATGCCAGAGCTCTCGCCGGCAAAGGTGAAAGGCTCGCTTTCGAGCGATCAATTTAAGTTGTATAAGCTCATTTGGGAGCGCTTTACGGCGAGCCAGATGGCCGATTGCACCTTGAATACGACTCGTGCGGAGATCCTCGCGAATGACTATGTATTTAAGGCGTCGGGCTTCACGGTTGACTTCGACGGCTTTACGGTGCTCTATCAGGAGGGTAAGGACGAAGAGGAGGAAAAGGCCAAGGAGTTGCCGGTCCTCGAGAAGGGCGCGCCGCTG
>JAZQMR010000235.1:0-1716 GCA_045543505.1 Acutalibacteraceae bacterium
GCTTAGCCGCATCGGCCGCGAGGCCAAAGGAAATAAATATTATTTATTTCCTTTGTGTCCCAGAGCCCAACAAAGTTGGGCTCTGGGACGGCCGAAGGCCCTACGGGCCTTCGGCGCCTCGCGGCGCCAAGCTTGATCAAAACTTCATGATATTGAAAAAATTGACCATAAAGTACACGAAAGGTGCCACAAAAATCACGCTGTCAAAGCGATCGAGAAAGCCTCCGTGCCCAGGAATAAAGCTTCCAAAATCCTTCACGTGGCAACCCCTCTTGACGACCGAGAAAACCAAATCGCCGACAATCGAGATAAGCGAACCAATCAAAGAAATCGGGATAATATAATGGAAATTCACCCTCACGCCGGCATCGAACATGAAGCGCTCGAACAAAAAGCAAATGATCACACTGACGAGCAGCGAAAAAATGATCCCTCCAACGAGGCCCTCGACGGTTTTCTTCGGGCTAATTGCCGGACAAAGTTTTCTCTTGCCGAAGAACGTACCGAAAAAATACGCACCGATGTCCGACATCCAGGAAATACACAGCGCATAGAGAACGTAAAAGCTGCTAAATGCGCCGCCGAAATTCCTCAGTTTGACGATGAAATTCAGTGAAACTGTAATCAATAGGACCATGCTATATATGGCCGCGACGTCCTTGAAGGAAAGCGCTTTCTCGGTCAGGAGCACAACTCCGAACATAAAAAAAGTGTACAAAAGCCAGGTCACTTGCCACTCGACGCTGTTACCCAGGAGCGGCAGCAAAGTCGAGAACGCCACGCTTGGAACCATGACTTTGAACAGCTTCGAGAGGCCCATTGCGGAGAAAATTTCATAGGTGGCAAACCCGCAAATTATCGAAATCGCGACGTTCAGCAAGAATGGCAATGTGTTGTTGAAAATCAGGGCAAAAATGACTACTAATCCGCCTAAAACGCCGGAAATGGTTCGGGTGACCATCTAAACTCCTCCAAAACGTCGATTTCTTGCTGCATATTCATCCAGAGCGCGCTCCAGGTCGTGCTCCTTGAAGTCCGGCCACAACACATCCATAAAAACAAGCTCCGCATAGGCGCCTTGCCAGAGCAAAAAGTTCGACAGGCGATACTCTCCACTCGGCCGAATGATCAAATCCGGGTCAGGCTGAGTCGCCGTGTAAAGCCGTTTTTCTAGCGCTTGCGTATCAATTGCCGCAGGCAGCAAATCTCCAGCCTTAACGTCCTCGGCAAGTTCTCGCACCGCCTTGAGGATCTCATCTCGTCCGCCATAATTCATTGCAATATTGAGCGTCATGCCGGTCTTCTCACGTGAGGCCTGCTCGACCTTCTCAATCAAGCTCCTCAACTTGGGCGAGAACGCCGACTTGTCGCCAAGGAAAATGACCCGGATGTTCTCCTCTTGAAAGTCTCTCAGCGCCTCCTTAAGATACTGCTCAAAAAGGCCCATCAAGAAGTCGACTTCCTCTACCGGACGCCTCCAGTTTTCGGTCGAGAAGGCATAAACCGTGAGATATTTTATCCCGAGCTTGCTGCAATACTTGGTAATCTTACGAAAAGTATCCGCGCCGACTTTGTGTCCCGCTGAGCGCGGCATGCCGCGTTTTTTCGCCCAGCGACCATTCCCGTCCATGATAATGCCAACGTGCGTCGGTAGTGCTCTTTGCTCGTCGCCGCCGCTACGCTTTTTTAGCCACGCCATAAATCCCTCTCACTGCC
>JAZQMR010000236.1:0-1731 GCA_045543505.1 Acutalibacteraceae bacterium
CATAAAGAAAGAGACCCCGAAGTTGTCGGAGTCCCCTGTTGTCATATCATTCGTTAGTGATTTCGCGTTGTACGAGTAGTATACCGCTATTTCGCAATTTGTCAAGTCAAACGCTTACTACAACTCACTCGATATCAAACACGGTTTCAGTAGTTGTGATTGTCTTAGCACTACTCGCACGGATTGGCGGATGTTCAAAGACAGAGCCATTAGTTATCATCGCTTGCATGGCCGTTCTTACCTGCTGGTCTGTCGGCTCGCTTTTCGCGTAGTTGAAATTCCATGTCTTGATTCCGGCCATTGTCTCAAATTTCAGTTGCAATTTTGTTCCCGCTGCCATGTTAATTACCTCCTTTCTACTGCCCTGCTGTTACTCTCGATGTCGTGCCCTTTATCACTTGAGATAGTGACTTGTCTAAACAGGGCTCAAGTGCCGCGCAAATGGCGAGAACCTTGTCGCCGTCCCAGTTGTTTTTTGACATACTGCCGAGCGACACATTCACGATTCTTTGATTGCCTTCGCTGTCTGTTCCATTGTTGAGTCCCATTGTAGCCGTGATTTTTTGAATAGACTCAGTAGCCATGATTCCGTTCTCCTTTCGTCATGATGTCTAAATTGTAGCATAACAGCGTTTTTTCTTTCCCCCGCCTCCTCTGTCCCCGACCGCTCGCATCCATGCTCGCCCCACCCCTCGTTATCCGTTGCCCGTCCTTTCACGGGGAACCCCGCTCGCCTCCTTGCTCGCTAACCCTGTTATCCGTTGCCCTGACGAAAACCCTGCGGCAAAATTGTAGTTTTATATTGTCGTTGCCCGAAGTTTTCCCCTCGTCATGTGGTATAATCCGCCGTTTTTCCCGTATCCTTACGCCCACCCCCCTAAGCTAGGACTTCTAGCTAGGTTATTGCGTGGTTAGTTCGGTGCTTGGGTTGTTGATTAGTTAATAGCGCCAATCAATTTTTGCCTCAAAAGTATTCTAGCCTTCACTGCTTCAAAATCATTTTATGTTTGGGCGCGCCACGTTTACCCTTGAGGGCGGTGTTATCCTGTATTGCCGTTGAGCATAATTTTTCCCCTCGTCAGTTCCCAAAGCACCGAAACCAGCCAACGCGCCCACCACCCACCCCCGCCCCAAATCATAATGTTGTCTTAGGTCGCCTCCTGCTCCCTTTCCTTTGTCCCAACTTTCTCCCGAAGAACGCCCGCCGCCGGTCGCCTCCTGCTCCCTTTAGGCGGGCAGATAAAAGAAGGCGGGCGCTGCCCTCCCTGCCTAACGGCGACAACTTCAAACGGGACTCGATGAACAATTTTCCCGTTAGTTGTCTTCGGTGCGCCCCCTATCGGGGGACGTTACATTCGGGGGGAGCTTAAAGGACGCTACGCGCCACGCCCCCCCGCTTTTATCTTTACTTCCTCACCACATTCTTTTATCCTCCGCGCCCTACGGGACGCGCTCCGCCCCCCCGCGCCCGCTCATAGGCGGGGCGGTCGCGGGGGTTCTATCTCCGCATACTTTTTACAACAAGTTCACGCGGGGAATCTCGCTCGGTCGCCTCCTGCTCCCTCCCTCGTAAAAACACTCCACAAAATTTATATCTTAAATTCCCTCCGCAAAACCCCACCGAACGGGGGCAAAGCCCGGCCGCGCCCTCCTTGCGCGGAAAAAGACAAACCACAACACACAAAAAAAGGTAATTGTATCCGTTGCCCAGACGAAAAGCGCCCACCCACC
>JAZQMR010000237.1:0-7660 GCA_045543505.1 Acutalibacteraceae bacterium
AGGAGACCTCTGGCCTTGGCCCCGGTGCGCCGGTTGAGTCAACTGGTGAGCCGCTGAGTGTTGAGCTCGGTCCAGGTCTTATTGGCAGCATCTTCGACGGCATTCAACGCCCCCTCGACGACATCATGCAAGTTGCGGGCAATAATCTAAAGCGCGGCGTTGAGGTACCTCCCTTAAAGCGCGATAAAAAATGGCCATTTGTGCCTTGCGTGAGTGTCGGCGAGAAGGTTGAAGCCGGCGATATCATTGGTACCGTCGCGGAAACTGAGCTTGTTAGCCACAAGATAATGGTGCCAAGCGGAGTTTCTGGCGTGGTGGCCTCGATTGAGCAAGGCGAATTCAGTGTCGACCAAGTTGTAGCCGTAATAAAGACGGACAAAGGGACTCGCGAGTTGACGCTCTTGCAAAAGTGGCCAGTTCGCGTTGGTCGACCCTTTAAGAAAAAATTATCACCGAACATGCCGCTTATTACAGGTCAGCGCGTTATCGACACGTTATTTCCCATCGCGAAGGGCGGTGTCGCGTCGGTACCTGGGCCATTCGGCAGCGGAAAGACTGTCGTGCAGCATCAGCTGGCCAAGTGGGCCGACGCCGACATCGTGGTTTACATTGGGTGCGGCGAGCGCGGCAACGAAATGACTGATGTTTTAAACGAGTTTCCGGAGCTGATTGACCCGAAGACTGGCCATTCGCTCATGAAGCGCACGGTGCTCATCGCGAATACCTCGGATATGCCGGTGGCGGCGCGTGAGGCCTCGATTTACACGGGCATCACCATCGCGGAGTACTTCCGCGACATGGGCTACTCAGTGGCGCTCATGGCCGATTCGACGTCGCGTTGGGCCGAGGCCTTGCGTGAGATGTCTGGTCGTCTCCAAGAGATGCCCGGTGAGGAAGGGTATCCGGCGTATTTAGGTAGTCGCTTGGCGCAATTTTACGAGCGAGCTGGTCGAGTGATGTCCTTGGGGCAAGAGCCTCGCGAGGGGGCCTTGTCAGTTATTGGAGCGGTTTCGCCGCCGGGTGGAGACATCTCTGAGCCGGTTGCGCAAGCGACTTTGAGAATCGTCAAGGTGTTCTGGGGGCTCGATTCCTCGCTGGCCTATAGGCGACACTTCCCGGCGATAAATTGGCTAAATAGCTACTCGCTGTACGTGGACACGCTGGCGGGGTGGTTCGACGAGCACGTCGATGCGACCTTCATGGCGCGCCGCGCGCAGATAATGCGCCTTTTGCAGGAGGAGGCCGAGCTCGAGGAGATCGTGAAGCTGGTCGGCATGGACGCGCTGTCGCCCCAAGATAGGCTCAAATTGGAGGCGGCGCGGTCGATTCGCGAGGACTTTCTACATCAAAATGCCTTCCACGAGGAGGACACATACACGCCGATCCGCAAGCAATTCCTGATGATGAAGCTGGTGCTGGAGTTTTACTCGATGTCGCTGCAGGCCATCGAGAAAGGGGCCTCGGTCGAGGAGCTGCTGCGGTTGCCGGTGAGGGAGCAAATCGGGCGCTTTAAGTATCTCGCGAGTGCGTTGACCGACTTTGAATATGAGAAACTTATAGAGAGAATGGCCGTGGAAATCGGCGCGACACTGACGACGGGGGAGGATTTTTGATGCCGAAAGAGTACAGGACTATCGAGGAAGTCGCCGGTCCGTTGATGTTGGTGCGCGACGTCGAAAATGTGAACTTCGATGAGCTCGGCGAGATTGAGCTGACAAATGGTGAGCATCGTCGTTGCAGAGTGCTGGAGATCGACGGCACAAACGCCTTGGTGCAGCTGTTTGAGAATTCCGCCGGGATAAATCTTTCCAACAGCAAGGTGCGTTTTCTCGGCAGAAGTATGCAGCTTGGCGTCTCGATTGATATGCTGAGTCGCGTATTTGACGGCTTAGGTCGGCCGATTGACGATGGCCCAGAGATTCTGCCAGAAAAGCGCCTTGATGTAAATGGTCAGCCGATGAATCCTGCCGCGAGAAATTATCCTCAGGAGTTCATCCAAACTGGTGTTTCCGCGATAGACGGCCTAAACACGTTGGTTCGTGGCCAAAAGTTGCCGATTTTCTCGGCCAGCGGCTTACCTCATGCGAATCTAGCGGCTCAAATTGCGCGACAGGCCAAGGTTCGCGGCACGGATGAGCCGTTTGCTGTGGTCTTTGCCGCGATGGGAATAACCTTCGAGGAATCGCAGTTTTTCATCGAGAGCTTTAAGGCAACCGGTGCCATCGACCGGACGGTTATGTTCCTAAATTTGGCGAACGACCCCGCTGTAGAGCGCATCGCGACTCCCAAAATGGCTTTGACTGCTGCGGAATTTTTGGCCTTCGAGAAGAACATGCACGTGTTGGTCATCATGACGGACATCACCAACTACGCCGACGCCCTGCGTGAGGTTTCGGCGGCGCGCCGCGAGGTGCCTGGTCGACGCGGATATCCAGGCTATATGTACACAGATTTGGCGGCCATCTATGAGCGTGCAGGTCGGCAAAAAGGCAAGAACGGCAGCATAACGTTGATTCCGATTTTGACGATGCCCGAGGACGACAAGACCCACCCGATTCCCGACTTGACGGGCTACATTACCGAGGGGCAGATAATCCTTAGCCGCGAGCTTTTCCGCAAAGGCGTCACTCCGCCGATCGATGTTTTACCGTCGCTTTCGAGGCTCAAAGATAAGGGCATCGGCGCTGGCAAGACGCGCGAGGACCACTCGAACACGATGAATCAGCTGTTTTCGGCCTACGCCAGGGGCAAGGAGGCCAAAGAATTGATGGTTATCCTCGGCGAGGCTGCGCTGACGGACATCGACAAGCTGTATGCGAAATTTGCCGACGCCTTCGAGAGCGAGTATGTCTCCCAGGGCTACGAAAATAACCGCAGCATCGAGGAGACCTTGGACCTCGGCTGGAAGCTGTTGTCGATTTTGCCGCGCAGCGAACTCAAGCGAATTAACGACGAGTACCTCGACAAGTACTACGGAAAAAGTGGTGATCACTGATGGCGAGCACGCAGGTCAATCCGACGCGCATGGAGCTCGCGCGACTGAAAAAAAAGCGCCTCATGGCGGTGCGCGGGCACAAGCTGCTCAAGGACAAGCGCGACGAGCTCATGAAGCGGTTCATCGCGATGGTGGAGGAAAATAAGGCCCTTCGAGAGAAGGTCGAAACCGGCCTAAAAATGGCAAATCAACGCTTCTTGCTAGCGAAATCGGAAATGAGCGACGAGGCCATAAATGTAGCGCTACTCGCGCCAAAGCAGTCGGTTTCCATCGAGGTCTCGAGTAAAAACATCATGAGCGTGAATGTTCCTCAATTCGACTACAAAACAAGGACTGCCGACTCGAATGACATCTATTCATATGGGCTTGCGTTTACCTCATCCAGCCTCGACGAGGCTGTAAAATCATTGTCCGCGGTCTTTGAAGATATGCTAAAACTTGCAGAAGTCGAGAAGGCTGGCCAGCTCTTGGCCGACGAAATTGAGAAGACTCGCCGCCGCGTTAATGCGCTTGAGTATGTGGTGATCCCTCAGGCGGAAAACGGGATCCGTTATATCTCCATGAAGCTCGATGAGAATGAGCGCAGCGCTCAGGCCAGGCTGATGAAGACCGGTGCAACGAGGTAAATTTTTAACAAGCAAGCGCGCGAGGAAAACTTAGCTCAGTGCGGGCCGCGAGGCCAACGAAAATAAATGTTTATTTTCGTTGTATCCCAGGAACTCAACGAAGTTGAGTTCCTGGGTGGCCGAAGGCCCCAACGGGGCCTTCGGCGCCTCGCGGCGCGCGTATTGTCGTTTCTCCTCCCGCGGACTACAATAATATCAACGAAACTAGCGGAAAGGCAGGACCGCAAAACGGCGGTGCTGAGCGGTTGAATTTGATTATGAAGAGAACTGAAATTGCGGAGCTTTATAGGGATTTTTCGAGATTTTCGGGCGAAGCTGTGACAGTTTGTGGCTGGGTCAAGACGATTCGTGACTCAAAGTCACTAGGTTTTATGCAGCTCAACGACGGCAGCTACTTTAAGGACCTGCAGGTTGTGTTCCTCGAGGAGAAGGTCGAGAATTTTAAAGAGGTCGCCAAGCTAAATGTTGGCTCAGCGGTGCGTGTTAAGGGGCAGCTCGTTTTGACGCCTGACGCAAAGCAGCCATTTGAGGTTCAAGCCGAGGAGATTTTCATAGAGGGCAAGTCCACGAGCGACTATCCGCTGCAGAAGAAGCGCCACACCCTCGAATATCTCCGAACGATTGCGCACTTGCGCCCGCGGACGAACACCTTCAGCGCGGCCTACAGGGTGCGCTCGGCGGCCGCCTACGCGATTCACAAGTTTTTCCAGGAGCAGGGCTTCATTTACGCACACACACCGATAATCACGGGAAGCGACTGCGAAGGCGCCGGCGAGATGTTCACGATTACGACGCTTGACCTTGAAAATGTGCCCAAAACGAAGGCCGGTCAAGTCGATTATTCGCAGGATTTCTTTCAAAAGCGCACGTCACTTACGGTTTCAGGGCAACTCGAGGGCGAATGTATGGCGATGGCCTTCGGCAAGATTTACACATTTGGTCCGACTTTTCGCGCAGAGAAGTCCTATACGCAGCGCCACGCCGCAGAATTCTGGATGATCGAGCCGGAGATGGCCTTTGCCGACCTGAATGACTGCATGGAAGTCGCTGAAAATATGGTGAAGTTCGTCATCGACTACGTGCTGAGGACTTGTCCGGCCGACATGGAGTTTTTTAACAACTTTTACGACAAGGGTCTCATCGAGCGCCTGCAAAAGGTCGCAAAGTCTGATTTTGCGGTGGTGACGTATACGGATGCCGTCAAGATTCTGGAGGAACACAACGACCAGTTCGAGTACAAGGTCTCGTGGGGCATCGACCTGCAGACCGAGCACGAAAAGTACCTGACCGAGCAAGTCTACAAGCGGCCAGTCTTCGTCATCGACTACCCGAAGGCAATCAAGTCATTCTACATGCGCGAGAACGAGGACGGAAAGACCGTCGCCGCGATGGACTTGCTGGTGCCTGGTATCGGCGAGCTTGTCGGAGGAAGTCAGCGCGAGGAACGCCTAGAGCATTTGGTTGAGCGTATGAAGGAGCTAAATTTGCCTGAGGAGGACTATTGGTGGTACCTTGACCTCCGCCGCTATGGAACGGCTGTACACTCCGGATTTGGACTGGGCTTCGAGCGCCTCATTATGTACTTGACGGGCATATCAAACATCCGAGATGTGCTGCCCTTCCCGAGGACAACCGGCAGTGCGGAGTTCTAAAATAGGCTGATAAATCTTTGTGGGTTTATTGATCAATTAAGAGGTTAAAAAATGGCGAAGGGTCCTCATTTTATCACTTATAAAAGCATCGTTATCTACGAGAATTTAGCAACAGCTTAAAACCTAATCTAGCATCTAGCGGCCGCGAGGCGCCGAAGGCCCGTAGGGCCTTCGGCTAGCCAAACACTCAACAACGTTGAGTGCTGGGCCACAAAGAAAATAATATTTTCTTTGGCCTCGCGGCCCGGCTGGGCAGCTAACCTAACGGAATATGCGCACTGAGGCACTCCCATAGAAACGAGGAATCCAAGTAACGTGAAGATAATTACCCTGTGCGGTAGCTACAAGTTTAAAAGTGAGATGACAAAAATCGCAGAAGAGTTAACGCTACAAGGCAACTGTGTGCTGACTCCAATTGACCTAACAAGAAGTGGCCAAGATGCATACACAGCTGAGGAAATTTCTACTTTCAAGGCAATGCACAAAGAGAAGATACGGCTCTCGGACGCGATCTTTGTCGTAGATGTTGATGGTTATATTGGAGATAGCACCAGGAGCGAGATTGAATATGCGAGGGCGTTAGGAAAGGAAGTTTTGTTTTATAGCAATTTAGCGCAGTGCTAATATTTAAGCCTCCAGTCAAAGTACGGAGGCTTTTTTGTATTCACTTTTTACCTTGGGTTAGAGCTAAAACCGGCCGCGAGGCCAACGAAAATAATATTTATTTTCGTTGTGTCCAAGAGCCCAACAAAGTTGGCTCTTGGACGGCCGAAGGCCCGTAGGGCCTTCGGAGCCTCGCGGAGTTTAGATGCTTGCTCATAGTACGAGCAATTCTTAAACTTAAGCAATCACAGCGAGTAACGCTTTCTCATTAAAGATGGTTCTTTTTTCCTTCGGCAAGCGTGAGAGGGTTTCATCCATATCTGCTAACTTCATGTTGCGCTTATTTAAGTGGGCAGAGTAGTCGGCACTGCAGGTGTTTTTCGCGGAGATGAACCTCGGCAAGGAGTAACCCCAGGGCGATTTCTTGTACACATCACTGATGTTGTTCTCGAAAATTTCGTAGAGCGGATTGAGTTTATATTGCGCACCATATTTTTCATTCAAATGATGAAGGAAGAGCTCGGTGCAAAGGTTACCAGCGCCTCGACCCATGCCGAAGACGGAAGAGTCGATGATAAGTTTTCTTTTAGTGTCAAGACCTACGAGCGTTTGCGCATTCCAGAAGGCTAGTTGTAAATTATTGTGAGAGTGATATCCCAGCGAAATTTCTGGTGCAAGGTTTTTATCGATGAAATCGAACATTTCAAGGAGCTTGTCCTTCTGCAAAATGCCAAGGGTGTCAACAATATAAAAGGAGTACGGCTTCAGCTCGTTCACCATTTCGAGCATCTCTTTCAGCTCATCAAGGCTGTAGCCAGGCGTGTTCGCCGGTTGATATGAGACCTTGTAGCCCTTTTGCCTAAGGTTCTTGCAAAGCTTTATCGCGCCCTCTGCCTCGCCGTACTGAAACGATATTCGAATTAGCTTGATATTCTTCAAAGTGCATTCTGGGATGAGCTCTTCTATGCCTTCTTTATATCTCAACAATGCGCAAAAGCCGGCATTCGGATGCGAATCCAATATTTTGTCGAGTTTTCTCAAGTCATTATAGACTGCCTTATCTTTGTCCTCTTTCGCAAAAGGGCTAAAATAGCCGCACTCGATCAAATCAACGCCGGCCTCAGCCAGATTTTTCCTGATTTCAGGGATATTTTTCTCGCCGAAGGTCCAATCGTTCACGTAGCCACCATCGCGCAAGGTGCAATCAAGATTAATAACGCTTTTGTCAGTTATGGTCTGCGTTGGTAGCTCCTCGTGCATAGCAGGAGCAAAGTTAACAACGTTTTTGTCGGTTGTTTCTGGGAGTGTCAGCTTGTCGCGCAGGGTGCAATCAAGGTTAATAACGCTTTTGTCGGTGATATCCTGGATTGCTAACCTGTCGCACGTAGCATTATCAATAGTAATAACGCTTTTGTCGGTTATTGCCAGAGTTGAAGTTGCCAGGCCAATGTTCAAAACGCCAAGTGCCATCGCCAAGAAAGGAATCAGTGCTTTTTTCATTAGAAGGTCTCCTTGTAAAGTTATTTTTTGATGTCTTGGGTTGCTCCCCGCAAAGGAAGTCCTCTAATGATATCGGAAAGAAAAAACAATGTCAATGTTTGTCGATTAAAAGGAAGTGCCACAAAGAAATATATAAAGTATAAAGGCATTGCTAAATTTTCATACATTCGATAAAATCCCTATGCATAAACAGCAAAAGAGAGTACTTAATCATCTGCAGACTCTTCGAATAGCAGTAGGTTTTTCGGGCAAATCGTGCAAGATAGTGACGCAACAACCGGTTC
>JAZQMR010000238.1:0-6332 GCA_045543505.1 Acutalibacteraceae bacterium
GTCAGCCCCTTAGCGCCCCGCGGCGCCCATGGGTAAGATCAAAACACACCTCCACGCAAGCTAAAGTGACCTCGAAAAAAGTCCTATACACCTACACCAACGCCATGATTTCCTCAACGGAGAAGTTTGGCTGAAGGGCGCCGTTTATCGACATGGCCAGCAACTTTGAGGCTCGTTCGATGAGCAAGTCGATCTCCCTTGGGGTTACCATCATTGGCTCGCCGCGCGGTTGAGTTTTCCTCGAAAGCTTTTCTTCGTTGCAAGTGTGCCCATCCGCGTTGAGTAGGTCTCGTGCCAAGGTTTGGGCATCAACCACCGTCGGCACGCCAATTCCAATGACCGGAATGCCCATGGTCTCTTGATTCAGGCCGGGCCGCGCGTTGCCGACCCCAGAGCCAGGTGAGATTCCCGTGTTGCAAATCTGAATCGTCGTTCCAAGGCGGCTCGTTTCCATCGAGGCAAGCGCATCGATAACAATTAAGGCTGCCGGGTTTATTTTTTTCACAATGCTTTGGATGACCTCGCTGACCTCGATGCCGGTTTGCCCCAAGACTCCAGGAGCAATGGCAGCCACCGAACGCAAGGCTTCCAGTCCCGTCGAGCGTGCAACCTCGCCGGTTATGTGCCTCGTTGCCAGGATGGACTGGATTGTTTTTGGCCCCAACGCGTCCGGAGTTATGGCCTCGTTGCCAAGTCCTACCACAAAAATAGAGCCTTCCCGAGGCAGCAAGTATCGTATTTGTTTTGCGATGACTTCAACTTTATCGTCGACGTCTTGAAAGTTGTCCGTAAAGCTCGGCGCCTCAATCGTAATGTATTCGCCCTTGAGCTTGCCCAACTTCTTCGCAACGCTATCATCGTCAATTGTTATGTGCGTTATCTCAAGTTCGCTCACTTGGCGCTTCCTTTGCGTTATGCCAGCGTCCTGCCGCTCCAAAAGTTGCACGGCCTCCACAGCTAAGTCAGTCCTAAAGTCCATACCACCGCTCCTTTGCTTTTTGCGATTAGTATGGACGTTTTTGCGTGCATTTATCCTTCTTGCATATGCCTCTACAGTAGGGTTCCGGATGAATACTCGCATAAAACTGTGCGGCCAAAAGTATTGTTCTTAACTAAAGCAAATTTATTGAATGTACTAACAAAAATAAAAAACAATAATTCAAGAACTTTTCCTTTTCGTCAAATTATATGCTAGAATATCAATAGTAATTTCAACATTGCAGCCTTTCAAAATAAATATTTGGGGAGAGATTCACATGGACAATACTTACGGCAGCTATTTCTTTACAGAGTTTTATGAAGAGCACGGCGGAAATGATTACACTAACAAGGAAAAGTGGTTTCCTTTTTTTGATCAAGTAGCTGCAAACATCATTGAAAGGTTTAACCCAAAGACAGTTTTAGATGCAGGTTGCGCCATGGGATATCTGGTTGAAGCTTTGCGCAAAAGAGGTGTACAAGCTTATGGCTTTGATATATCTGAGTATGCCATATCTCATGTGGCAGAGGAAGTTAAGCCCTACTGTTTTGTGCACTCAATAACAGAAGAACTGCCTGATGATTTGCCAACGACTTTTGATTTAGTCACCACAATTGAAGTTTTGGAGCACTTACACCCGGAAAACGGTTCTAAAGCTATTAACAATCTTTGCAAGCACAGCGATACTATAGTTTTCACTTCTACGCCAAATGGATTTAACGACATTACGCACGTCAACGTGCAGCAACCAGAACATTGGTGCCGCGAATTTGCAAAGAACTTATTTTTCAAGGATCATGTTGTGCCAGTAGATTTTATTTGCGAACACGCAATGTTGTTTCGAAAAAGAACTGATTTTGATGGCGTTATTTTTGATTATGAAATTCATGATAGAATTGAAAGGCAAAAAATAAAAAAGTTAATCGCTAACTTTGATAATGCCAATAAAAAACTAGAAACTTGTAACGAAATAAACGCAGTAAAATCATCAGAAATGGAGACAAAAATATATGATCTTAAATCTCAACTATTTGAGTTATCTTTCCAAAACGAAAACAACCAGGAAACTGTGGAGAAGCTGTACTTGCAAAACGAGAACCTGAAGACAGCATATAAACACTTGGCGACTCAGTACAACATCATTGCAAATGCGCAGTGGTGGAAAATTACGAAGCCTATGCGTATTTTTTGCACAGGCCTAAAAAAGGCAATTCGAAATAGGTACACCGTAAAAGTTGCTAAAGGTCTGCGTTATCTGAAGAAAAACGGCCTCTCGGAAACTGTACGAAAAGTGCGTTGCAGGAAAAATATCTTAAAAAGCAAGTTTGTACTGTCCTCGAAGGAACTTGCCGCGCAAAGGGCTACAAAATTCGATAACAACATAAAATTTAGCGTGATTGTCCCGCTTTACAACACGCCTAAAAAGTTCCTAAAAGAAATGCTCGCCTCGGTACAGGCGCAAACCTACACCAATTGGGAACTTTGCTTGGCTGACGGCAGCGACGCTGAGCATATTTATGTTGAGAAAATTTGTACAAGCCTCGCTCAAAATGACTGCCGGATTAAATATAAAAAGCTCGAGAAAAACGGTGGTATCTCCGAGAACACCAATGAGTGCCTCGGCATGGCTACCGGCGAGTATATTGCCTTGTTCGACCACGACGACCTGCTGCATCCGGCGGCCTTGTTCGAGAACGCGAAGGCTATAAACGAGAAAGGTGCCGATTTCCTCTACAGCGATGAGTTGAGATTTAAAACTTCCTTAAAAAAAATAATTGAAGTTTGCTTTAAACCAGATTTTTCGATCGATTATTTGCGTGGCAACAACTATATTTGCCACTTTACCGTGTTTAAAAGGGCTCTGCTGGAAGAGAGCGGCCTGTTTAGGAAAGAATTTGATGGTTCGCAGGACCATGACTTAATTTTTCGGCTCGTCGAAAAAGCAAAATGCATTGTGCACATCCCCAAGGTGCTTTATTTTTGGCGTAGCCATGCAGCGTCCGTCGCAGGAGATATCAGCTCGAAAACTTATGCAATCGAGGCAGGTATCAATGCGGTAAAGGCTCACCTAGAGCGCTGCAATCTTAACGCAGCCGTAGAAAGCTCAATTGTACATCCGACGATATATCGAATCAAATATGAGATTCTTGGCGAGCCGCTGATCTCCATCTTGATTCCAAACAAAGATCAGATTTCAACGCTTGCAAAGTGTATAAACTCGATTTTCCGCAAGTCTACCTACAAAAATTTTGAGATAATTATAATTGAGAACAACAGCGAGAAAACGGAGACCTTTGAATACTACAACTACCTGGAGAGTAAGTATCCAAACGTGAAGGTCGTGACTTGCAACACTCATGGCAAATTTAATTACTCAACAATCAATAACTTTGGTGCGACGTTTGCTAAGGGCGAGCATTTATTGTTCCTAAATAACGATGTCGAGGTCATCAGCGAGAACTGGCTTGAGGAAATGTTGATGTACTCTCAACGCGAGGACGTCGGTGCCGTTGGCGCGAAGTTATATTACCCTGACGATACCATCCAACACGCTGGCGTGATTCTTGCAATAGGAGGAATAGCTGGCCACTCACAGAAAAACTACTCTAAAGGTGCGCCGGGGTATATGGGGCGACTAAGTTTAGCTCAAAATTATTCTGCTGTTACGGGAGCTTGTTTGATGATACCTGACAGCGTATTTAAAGAGATAAATGGCTTTGATGAAAACTTAGCTGTTGCCTTCAACGATGTTGATTTGTGCATGAGAATCCGCAAGTTGGGATACTTAATAGCATGGACACCTTATGCGGAGCTTTACCATCACGAGTCAAAAAGCAGAGGGGATGATAGCAAGAATTTTGCCAAGCAAATGCGTTTCCAAAAAGAGATAAAATTTTTCAAGCAACACTGGAAAAAAGAGCTAAAACAAGGTGATCCATACTATAACCCGAACTTGACGCTGGATAGAGAGGATTTCTCGGTGAAAACAGAGGAAGAAAAACGCTTATTAGAGTGTACATGTAAATAAAGTGAGAACTTTGTCAATATCTTATGCGATGGAAACGTGAAAATAGGAATTAGCAAGAAAGTCGGCAAAGTATCGGAACTTTTTGGCTTGAATTATGCGAGTTATTTATGGGTTTGCTTGTGGCGGGAGTGCCCTGATCGAGCATCTGGCGGCCGCGAGGCGCCGAAGGACCTACGGGCCTTCGGCTAGCCAATCATTCAACAACGTTGAGTAATTGGCCACAAAGAAAATAATATTTTCTTTGGCCTCGCGGCCCGACTGTGGCAGCCAAGCTAATGAAAATGCTCACTCGGAGCACTCCTTGTGGCTCTTCTCTTGACACAACTTGCTTTTTCATAATACAATTGTAAGCGAAATTTCGTTATGAAAATTTTCGCTTTTTTAATTTTGGAATATATACGCTCTTCGAAAAGTGGTTTTCTATGTTTCGAGCGTTTATATGTCGTTAGAAAGTATTCAAAAATACATTAAAATCAATCAAGGAGGTGCCCTGTTTGGCATCGTGGCTAGTTATACTGTTTGTTATAATCGCTAGCGCTATAACTGCGGTTGTAGCTTTTAATTTTGGCGTCGCGCACCGCAAGAAGGCCGCCGAAGCAACAATCGATTCGGCGGAGCAGGAAGCAAAAAAAATATTGAGCGACGCAATCAGTGAGGCTCAGGCGAAGAAAAAAACAATCGTGCTCGAGGGAAAAGATGAGGTCCATAAGTTGCGGACGGACTCGGAAAAAGAACTCAACGAGAAGCGCAAGGATATCCAACGGCAAGAACGAAGACTTTTGCAGCGCGAAGAATCCCTCGACAAGAAAATTGAGAACTTGGATGCAAAGAATAGCGACCTGGATAAGAAGTCTAAGGTGATGGAGCAAAAACTCAAGGAGATCGACGGCCTTAAGAAGCAACAATTCGAAGCATTGGAGAAAATCTCCGGCTTCACGTTGGAGCAGGCAAAGGAGTATTTGCTAAAGAGCTTGGACGAGGAGTTAACTCACGAAAAAGCCGTGAAAATCATGGAGTTCGAGCAAAAAACCAAGGATGAGTCTGACAAAAAGGCTCGCGAGATAATTTCCCTTGCAATTCAGCGTTGTGCTTCCGACCACGTCGCAGAGGCCACCGTAAGTGTAGTGCCTCTGCCGAACGACGAGATGAAAGGCCGCATCATTGGCCGCGAGGGCCGCAACATCCGCGCGATTGAGACCCTCACAGGAGTTGATTTGATAATCGACGACACACCGGAGGCCATCACGATTTCTAGCTTTGACCCGGTTCGCCGCGAAGTTGCAAGGATTGCGCTCGAAAATCTCGTCTCAGACGGCAGAATTCATCCTGGCCGCATTGAAGAAACCATTGAGCGTGCGAAGCGAGATGTCGATCAAACCATCAAGGCCGAGGGTGAGCGCGCGACCATCGAGACTGGCGTAAACTCAATTCATCCGGAGTTGGTCAAGCTACTTGGTCGCTTGAGATTTCGTACAAGCTACGGCCAAAATGTCTTGCAGCATTCGCTAGAGGTTGCACATTTGGCGGGACTTATGGCTTCTGAGCTGGGCCTTGACCCAACGATGGCGCGACGTGCTGGGCTTTTGCATGACATCGGTAAGGCGCTCGACCACGAAATTGAGGGTTCGCACATCGAGATCGGTGTGGATCTTGCCAAGAAGTACAAGGAGAACGAGGCAATCGTCCATGCGATTCACGCGCATCACGGAGACATCGAGGCCAAGACCGTTATTGCGTGCCTAGTTCAGGCTGCTGACGCGATTTCTGCAGCTCGTCCTGGTGCACGGCGAGAAAACATCGAAAACTACGTCAAGAGGCTAGAAAAGCTCGAGGAAGTGGCGTCGTCATTCAAGGGCGTTGAGCGTTGTTTTGCCGTTCAAGCGGGCCGTGAAGTTCGCATAATGGTTAAGCCCGAACTCGTAAACGACGAACGCATGGCCTTCCTCGCGAGGGAAATTTGCAAGAAGATTGAGTCAGAGCTGTCTTACCCCGGGCAAATTAGGGTTAACATCATTCGCGAGAGTCGAGTTGTCGAGTACGCGAAGTAAATTATGGTCAGCATCTTAATGAGGGTGCTGGTCGTTTTTTTGTTGTTGAGTCCAGTATAGGGGACAGTAAAAAAGTAGCTGGACCAGACACCGGGGCCCCGCGAGGCGCCGAAGGCCCTACGGGCCTTCGGCCAACCCAAAGTTCAACAAAGTTGAACTCTGAGCCACAAAAAATATTATTTTTTGTGGCCTCGCGGCTAAAGCGGCTAGACAGCAGGAAAGTTATCAAAAAAAATTCCTCCTGGCAATTTTTCCTTGACAGATGGGTCGTCACAAG
>JAZQMR010000239.1:0-4853 GCA_045543505.1 Acutalibacteraceae bacterium
TATTTTGCTTGATAATTAACGTTCCGATTTTCATTTGGGCGTTTATCGAGCTTGATTGGCGCGGCTTGATAAAAAATTTGTTCGCGACGGTCGCCCTGAACGTATTGGCCGACTTGACGGTGCCAATTTTGCCGGCCTACACCGGCGACATGATGATTGCCTCGATTTTGGCTGGCCTCACGGGCGGCGTAGGTTTGGGACTTATCTTCATGCGTGGCGCGGCGACCGGCGGCACGGACCTCTTGGCGACTCTGGCAAAGCTCTACATACCGCACATTCCGGTCGGCAAGATCCTCCTCGCGATCGACGGGACGGTCGTGGCGGTCTCCGCGGTGATCTACAGCCTCGGCAGCAACGACCCATTTGCGATAATTAACGGGGCGACTTACGCGACGATTTTAATTTTCATCATGACCAAGCTCATCGACGCGATGATGTACGGCAGCAGCCTGGGCAACGGCCGCGTGATGTTTATTATGTCGAAAAAGAGCGCCGAGATTTCGCAGAGGATTATGTCTGAGGTGAAGCGCGGCGTGACCATATTGAAGGCGCGCGGGGCCTACACGGCGCAGGAGGGTGAGATGTTGCTCAGCGCCGTGCGGAAGCAGGAGGTGCACAAGATTTACGACATTATAAAAGCCGTGGATGAGAGCGCCTTTGTGATAGTTGGCGAGGCTGGCGAAATAACCGGACAAGGCTTCAAAGAATTAGATAAAGAGCTAGAACGCTCAAATTTCTTTAAGAAGTTGTCGGCTAGAAAGGCAAACGGTTAAGGGATTTGCACAAAAAGAGAACAACATTCCGTTGATTTGGAGTGTTGTTCTTAATAATCTTATTTTAGCTTGATGTTTTTTGTTATAACTCGTTTTTATTGGAGTTATTTTAGCGGTTTTCGTTGTTAGTTCTGTTTTGTTTGCTGTTATTGTTGTTGCTATTGTTCTTATTGTTGTTCTTGTTTTGGCTATTCTGGTTGTTTTGATTGTTTTGTGCCATCAAGCTCACCTCCCATGTCAATAATATAACATTGAGAAAAATTTAAATTTTTACGATCAAATCGCTGTGATTTTTGACCGCAATAGTATTATTAGCGCAAATGTGCGTTTTATTCTTGAAATTTCTAGGAGGACGTTGAGCCAGTGAATTTGCCGCTCGAGTATCAAAATCAGATGCGTTGTCTCTTGAAAGATGACTACGACGAGTTCATGAAATGTTACGACCAGCCTTGCTTTAAGGGCGTTCGCGTAAACACCTTAAAAATTGACAAAGAAAAATTTGAGAAAATATTTCCTTTTAAAATAAAACCGGCAAAATTTTCAAAAAATAGCTTTTATCTTGAGGGAAGTGTCGATTCAATTGGCAATTTGCCATTGCATCACGCAGGCGCTTTTTATGTGCAAGAGCCGTCTGCAGCATCTGCTGTCACTATATTGGCACCAAAGCCGGGCGAGAAAATTTTAGACTTGTGCGCGGCGCCAGGAGGCAAATCTACGCAAATCGCGGCAGAACTGGACGGAGAGGGTCTCTTGTGGGCGAATGAAGTAGTCAGACCTCGAGCGCAAATTTTGCTGTCGAACATAGAGCGTATGGGCGTGAGGAATGCGGTGGTGTCGTCGTGTTATCCGGAGGTGTTATGCGAAAAGTTGGCTGGCTTTTTCGACAAGGTTTTGGTCGATGCGCCTTGCTCTGGCGAGGGAATGTTTAGGAAAAATCCTTTGGCCATTGCCGAATGGTCAAAAGAGCACGTGAAAATGTGTGCAAAGCGACAGCTATCTATCCTAAATGTGGCGGCAAAGGCTCTCAAAGCTGGCGGTATTATGGTTTATTCAACTTGTGCGTTCTCGTTGGAGGAAAACGAGCAGACGATTTATAATTTCTTGAAAGAGAATAAAAATTTCGAGATGGAGGAGATAAATTGTGATTTTGGCCGACCTGCGTTTCATATGGATGCTACAAGCGGCCAAATTGACATGAGTTTGGCTAGGAGAGTTTTTCCTCAAGATGAGGGAGAAGGTCACTTTATTGCGCGTCTGAGGCGAAAAGACGCTAGCACAAAAAAGATGCGCGAGTTTGCTCATAGAAGGGGGCAATTTGGAAAGAATAAGCTTGGAGAGAGTATTTTTTCAAATATTTTTAATTGTGCCGTTTATGGGCAAATAGAGGCCTTTAATGACAAGTGGGTTATTTTGCCAAGGGATTTGCCTGATATTTCGGGGCTAAATGTATTGAGAGCTGGCGTTTTGTTGGCCACGAGTAAGGGTTCTAATTTTGAACCTGCCCATGCTGCGTTTATGGCGGCAAAACCGGATGAACTTAAGCAAAAAATAGAGTTAAGGTCCGACTCTAATGAGATTTTAGCCTTCTTGAGGGGCGAAGAGCTTTCTATTTCGGAGAAAATGAGCGGCTATGTTGGGGTTTGCGTGGATGGCCTTACGGTGGGATTTGGCAAGGCTGTGAATGGTCGCTTGAAGAACAAATATCCGAAAGGACTGCGGCTTTTGCGATGAATAAAGTTTGCAGAAAGCCTATGTGAATGCTATAATTTTGGACGAAAATATCTCTAGAGGTGAAAATTATGCCGGCAGCACTTACGCATTATCTGCAGGTGGAGCGGGTCGTTACGGGCCTTAAAAAGCTGCATCCGGACTTCGAGTACAACAAAAATGCGATGCTTTGGGGCGCGCAGGGACCTGATTTTATCTTGTCACATCGCGGCTTGCCCGGCCAGACGGGACAGAGCATCAAAAAGTGCGGGGCATATTTGCAGGACGAGGATATTAATAATTTAAGGGCGATGATTTTTAAGGCGGCGGGGGAGAGGCTCGCAACTGGCCTGGAGAAATCTTATATTATTGGCTTTTTATGCCATAGCATTCTCGATCGGTGCGCGCTTCCGTTCATTAACTATAGCGCGAAAAGCCTCGAGAAGTTGAGCGAAAACAAGTCCTTGAAGGTGTGCCGAAATCACGTGAAGTCCACGCTGGATGTGATAATCTTGCGGTACGAAAAAAATCAGCTGCCGACCGAGATTCGCTTGCGGGACTTGCTGCCGCAGGACGAAAAAGTCGAGGCCTTTATGCGGGATTTCTTCTGCAGGCTGCTCAACGAAAACTACGAGACGAGTGTGACACCCGCGGAAATCTCTGAGGCAATGTGCGATTTTAGAAAATTTTTTGGTCTCATGACCGACCGAACTGGCATAAAGAAGGGGATTGTCCAGAAGATCGAGAAGTGGCGCGGCAAGGACGAGTATATGTCGAGCTTCATTCGCGACTTGACCGAGGACGACAGCTACGACTACGCCAACATTGCCCACTCGGAGTGGAGTTGGCCCATGGATAGCGATGCGACGCGCACGGACACCTTCTTCGAGATCTACGAGCATTCCATCGTCGACTCGATTTCATTCGTCGATAAGCTATTTTGGCCGGCGCCTGAGCCAATTATTTGATAAAATTTTGTCGATTTGTTATACTGAAGGCCGGATGTGTAAATACAAAAATAAAAATGAGGAATAATTTTGATTTTGCGCGAGTGGGAGCAGCTCCCGGAATGGCTAAAGAATGCGGCTACAAGGCGATATTACGACACCTTGAGGCGAAGAAAATTCGACCTATTTCTAAAGCGAATTTTTGATTTTATCGTAGCGGGAATTTTACTTGTCCTGCTGTCGCCGGCGCTTATCCTCACGGCCATCCTCGTCAAGGCGACCTCAAAAGGGCCGGTCTTGTACAAGCAGGAGCGCCTCACGACGTACGGCAGGAAGTTCAAGATTTTCAAGTTCCGGACGATGATCGAAAATGCTGATAAGCTGGGCTCGCTGGTCACACTCGACAACGATAGTCGCGTTACAAAGGTGGGGCGCTTTTTGCGCAAGGTGCGTTTGGATGAGATTCCGCAACTTTTTAACGTACTGTTGGGTCAGATGAGCTTCGTCGGGACGCGGCCAGAGGTGCAAAAATACGTCGATGCCTACTCCGATGAGATGCTTGCAACGCTTCTTATGCCGGCTGGGATCACCTCGCTGGCGTGCATCAGCTTCAAGGACGAGGAGAAGTACCTCGACAGCCGCGAGAGCGTTGAGGAGAAGTACATACATGAAATTTTGCCGGACAAAATGCGCTACAACCTCGAGTACATCGAGAAATTTAACATCTTTTACGACATGAAGTTGATGCTCGACACGGCGCTTGCGGTGCTGAAGTAAGTGCGCGAAAATTCAACATGAAAATTTGGAGTTAAGTGAGTATGAAAATTATAAAATTCTCGCCGCCGGACATCACGGACTTAGAGGTAGCCGAGGTCGCGGAGGCGTTGCGCTCGGGCTGGATAACTACGGGCCCCAAGACGAAATTATTTGAGTCGAAGATTGCGGAGTTTTGCAATACGAAAAAGGCTGTGTGCTTGAATTCCGCGACGGCCTGCATGGAGATGATCCTGCGCGTGCTGGGCGTGGGCCCCGGCGACGAGGTCATAACCAGCGCCTATACATACACGGCCTCCGCGAGCGTGATTTGCCACGTGGGCGCCACGCCGGTGCTGCTCGATACGGCGAAGGATTCCTTTGAGATGGATTATGACGCATTGAGCAGGACCATTACCGACAAAACTAGGGCGATAATTCCGGTTGACTTGGCAGGAAGAATGTGCGATTACGACAAAATTTTCGAGATTGTTGAGAGCAAAAAGCACTTGTTCAAGGCCAACAACGACGTGCAAAAAGCCTTCAATCGAGTCGTAATTCTTGCGGATGCAGCACACGCATTTGGCGCCGAGTACAATGGGCAAATTTGCGGTTCCGTCGCGGATTTTACGAGTTTTTCCTTCCATGCGGTGAAGAATTTAACCACCGCCGA
>JAZQMR010000240.1:0-13572 GCA_045543505.1 Acutalibacteraceae bacterium
CCCGTAGGGCCTTCGGCGCCTCGCGGCGCGCGCTAGTGTTTGATCCCGGCACGCCAAGACGGGCAAACCGTTGAATTTTATTTTGAAAGGATGTTCTATATGAGAAAGTACCTGTCTTTGGCATTAATTTGTGTTCTGTCTGTTTTTACGCTGGCTGGCTGCGGAAACAGCACTACGACTGAGCAAAAAGGCGCGTCAACTGAATCGTCGAAGTCTTCTGAAAGCACAGAAAGTTCTACGCCGTCGACCGAGAAGAAAAGCTCAAATGATGAAGTGAAGACACTAAAAATAAGCGGAACGTTCTATAATGAGGCCGATAAAGAAGAACGATATACTTTTAATGATGACGGTAGCGTGCTTATATACGTGATAACCAAAGACGGCGATGTTGGAACGCCTGGCCGGTTTACGCAAAATGATGAAGAAGTGAGCATCTACGTCGGCGATATCGATGAGGATAACAAAAAGATCTACTCCTACACCTACGATGGAAAAACACTTACTCTAAAGGACGTTGAAGACGGTGATGTTTTGACGCTCGTAAAAGAAGAAAAATAGGGTGCATCTCTTGTTTTGGAGAGTGCCATAGTCGAACCGATGGGCGCCGTGAGGCGCCATTGTTGTAATTACTTCCAAAACAAAGGTGGGCAACCTTCACTAAAATTTAGATATTTGACGTGATTGTGTTATACTCGTAAAAAAAGTTGTTGTTTTGCGGAGGAAGCATGATGATTTCTGAGATGAATCATTTAAAAAGGTTGTCTGTTGACGATTTAGTCTATGTAAATGGCGGCCAAGGACATATTTTTTACGCGTTAGTAGATAAGAAGCCACGCTATTTTATGGTTAATTGGAAGACGCGAAAAGTTGTATCGGTGAGAAATCCTAGCCTTGCTCGAAAAAGAGGTGCGACAGACGGTATGGTGAAGTGTGAAGATCTAGAAGAGGCTATTAAGGCGGCGGAGGAGGAGTTGTCTTTAGGGACGCACCCTTTTTCTTTTCTTAGCCAAAGTTCGTCGGATGAATCAGAAGTGATGTCTATCTTTTTGCCGGAATATGACATTCCGACGATCGACACTTTTTTCACCGGAAGCTTGCCTGATGGGATGTGTTGACCAAGGAGAGTCCTGAGCGAGATGATAAGAATATTCGTAGCGTAAACTTAATTGAGCAAAAACGCGCATCTTTGGCATTTTGTGTGTATCGGCCATTCAGTTTTAGGGGAAATAGCTCAGCTGGCAGCACCTAAATGGTGCTCTCAACATTAGCGGCGCCTTGACAGCTTAGCGACTTTATGACACAATTAATGTTAATACGCAATAAAAAGGAGAAATGCATATATGCAAAAAATCGAACTCATCAACGTGAATATCAAAACAATCTGCAGCAGTGTAGCTAAAAAGTTGTTGGTGTTGGGACTAGTGACAGCAGGGATAGGAACATATATTGATTATGGTGGTAGCAAGTTTACTACTAGCGCACAAACACCTAAAGAAAGAGCAAGTGAAAATCAACATATTGAGGTTGAGCCGAACATGCAAGTGAACTCTTTTTCTGGCGTTGAGTTAACTTGTGAACGAGAGGAAAGTGCGAGAATCGTTAGTTCTAGTGCCATCGATAACAGGGAAAGACCCGCCAATGTGACAAATTCTGATAGCTCTAGAAGAACCTTGCGTGCGCCAAACGGCGTACGATTTGCGATAGGCTCAACTTTACAAGAGACACAAGAAAATCTCTTGCGCGCGATGCCAATACCAAGATTCTTGGCGCCAATGGTTTTGATGACAGTTCTTGCTGTTCCAGAAGTTAGTGGCCCTGCTTAAAAAATAGCACTCAAGCTCAAATTAAGTATTACTAAATTTGGCTAAATATTGCGTACACATATGCTCTTCTTATAAGTGATAAAAAGAGAGTGAAGCGGTTATCTATAAAACTTTTTAGCACTTGATTCTACATGGTCGCATCCCGCATACGTCAAAGTTTAGCGAGGCGCTCCATTTTTATGGAGCGCCCAGCACTCAACGTTGTTGAGTGCTGGGCTGGCCGAAGGCATGCAGGGCCTTCGGCGCCTCGCGGCCGCTAGATGCTCGATTAGGGCACTCCCTATTTATTCCCGGTAAGGCCTAAATATTTTGAAAATAATCTGTAAAATACTTGAACTTTTGCGATTTGTATGGTAATATATTTCAGTGTGACTGCACAATGATATGCGTTGAAGCGGGAGGTTGCGACCTTTTTGGTCGGTTTTTCCGTGGAGTATGTCCGATTTCAAACCGGGCGATTAATTTTATTTTGTGCGATTCTAGCAATAGAACCGCCAAGCTCTCTTTATTCATCCCCGGAGCTTTTGCAATAGCATGAGCAACCGGTTTTTTAGTTTCTATGGTGGAAACACCCGGACGAGTGTTTGAATTTTTCGAGAGCACGCCCGCCATCTATTATAAAGGAGGCGATTACATGGCAGTCAAAGAGAAGATAAGGATAAGACTTAAAGGGTACGACCATCAGTTGGTTGATCAGTCGGCAGAACGTATCGTTCAAACGGCTACTCGGACAGGTGCCAAGGTTTCTGGTCCAGTTCCGCTACCTACTGAAAAGCAAGTTATCACGATCCTTAGAGCTGTACACAAGTACAAGGATAGTCGTGAGCAATTTGAAATGCGTACTCATAAAAGACTTATCGATGTCTTAAGACCTTCAAATAAGACCGTTGAGGCTCTTATGGGTCTGGAACTCCCTGCTGGCGTTGACATAGAGATTAAACTCTAACGTTAACCAACCACGGTCGGGGTCATGTTGGAGGAACTTCTCCTTCAACCAATAACCTATCTAGGAGGATGTATTTATGCAAAAAGCTATCATCGGTAAAAAAATCGGTATGACTCAGATTTTCGATGAGAACGGCAACGTTATCCCTGTTACTGTCATAGAAGCAGGCCCATGCGTTGTGGCACAGAAGAAAACTGTCGATAACGATGGTTACGATTCTGTTCAATTGGGATTTGGCGACATTAAACTCAAATATAAAAAGGGTACGAGGTCCGCTAAATTCGACGAGAAGCCTATCAATGTTAGTTTGGCTATGCAAGGTCACTTCGCTAAGGCCGATGTCGCTCCCAAAAGAGTACTTCGTGAGTTTCGCTTTGAGGATACCAGCGCTTACAATGTAGGCGATATCATTAAGGCGGACGTTTTTGCGCAAGGCGACAAAGTCGATGTTACCGGCACTAGCAAAGGTAAAGGCTACGCTGGCGTCATCAAGAGATGGAACGCAAGACGCCTTAAGGAAACGCATGGTTCGGGTCCTGTTGTTCGTCACGGCGGCTCAATCGGTGCTTGCTCCGACCCTTCAAGAGTATTTAAGGGCACAAAAATGGCAGGTCACTTGGGCGCTGAGAGAGTTACTGTTCAAAACCTCGAAATCGTTAAAATCGATGTAGAGAATAACCTCATTGCAATTAAGGGCGCGATCCCTGGTGCAAACGGCGGAACAGTAGAAGTTAAACAAAGCGTTAAGGCTTAAGGAAAGGAGGAATCATAATGCCAAAAGTTCAAGTTCTTGATATGAATGGTCAAAAAGTCGATGAAATACAACTTTCCGAGGCCGTTTTCGGTGTTGAGCCAAATAAGGTTCTGCTCCACGAGATGGTTGTAAATTACTTAGCTAACCAACGTCAAGGTACACAATCTGCTTTAACTCGCGCTGAGGTCGCCGGTGGTGGACGTAAGCCGTGGAGACAAAAAGGTACTGGCCACGCAAGACAAGGTTCGATTCGCGCTCCTCAATGGAGACACGGCGGTATCGTATTTGCGCCAAAGCCTCGTGATTACAGCTACACCGTGAATAAGAAAGAAAGACGCCTCGCGATGAAGTCTGCTTTCTCGGCTAAGGCTCAGGATAACAACATTATCGTTCTCGATAAGTTGACGCTTGAAAATTACAAGACTCGCGACATCGCAAATATGTTGGCCGCAGTTAATGCAAGTAAGAAAACATTATTGGTTCTGCCTGAGGTGGATAATAAGGTCATTTTCTCTGCGAGAAATATTCCTGGCGTTAAGACCACCCAAGTTAATACCCTTAATGTCTATGACATTCTGAATTACGATAGCTTGATCATCGTGAGAGATGCTGTTAGCAAAATTGAGGAGGTGTATGCTTAAATGGTAGCTCAAGATATTATTATTCGTCCGATTATCACGGAGAAAACTATGACCGGAAATGCCATGAAAATGTACACTTTCGAGGTCGCTAAAAACGCTAATAAAATCGAGATTAAAAAAGCAGTAGAGGAACTTTTCGGAGTGAAGGTCGCTAAGGTTAATACCTTGAATGTTAAGGGGCATCTGAGACGTCAAGGCAGATATCAAGGTTATACCTCCGATTGGAAGAAAGCTTATGTTACCCTCACCGAGGACAGCAAGGCAATCGAGTTCTTTGAAGGGATGGTATAATTGCGACTCAAAAATACATTTTTCAAATGGCTAGATAAATTGGAAAATGTAAAAATCTCCCCGATGTGGGGTTATTCCTTTGCAGTATGTTTGTTTTTGTATTCTCTGGGTTTGAGAGTTGTTCAATGGGATGTTTCCTCTGGTGGAGGCGGGTATTTTTCTCTTTGGTTTGATTTATCTTATTGGACCTTTTTAACGGCGGTTGTATTGCTTTTGCTGACCAAAAAGGCCAAACGCTATGGCGCTAAAATCGCTAGAATCTTTTCGTTAGTGTTTTTATTTGTGTCAGGAAGGCTAACCTGTTATATCCCGAGCAACCCGCAAATGTACGGAGATTGTTACTTTGACCCACTAGATTTACTTGAGTATTTAGTCTTCATTGTAGCTGGCTTTGTGGGCTACGCGGTTGGCAAATATATTGCAAAGAAAATTAAAGATAGTAATATGGCTACGGTGAAAGAGGAACTTTCACAAAGCTAGGTAAGGAGTGAGAACATAGATGGCTATTAAAAATTACAAGCCGACTACACCGTCAAGAAGACATATGTCGGTTGTCGATTACTCCGGACTTTCTAAAGTGGCTCCAGAAAAAAGCCTTCTCGAGCCTATGACTAAAAACTCCGGCCGTAATAGCTACGGTAGAATTACTGTTCGTCACAGGGGCGGCGGTAACCGTAGAAAATATCGTATCATCGACTTCAAACGGCAGAAAACAAATATCCCTGCTACCGTTTTGACCCTCGAGTACGACCCGAATCGTTCGGCTCACATTGCGTTGGTCCAATATGAGGACGGCGAGAAAAGTTACATCATCGCACCAAATGGCCTCAAAGTTGGAGATACAATCGTTGCTGGTGAGACTGCTGACATTAAACCTGGTAACGCCCTTCCGCTTTCGAGCATCCCAACCGGTACGTTCATCCACAATGTTGAACTATATCCGGGTAAGGGCGCTCAGTTCGCGAGAGCTGCCGGAATTATGGCTCAGCTTATGGCTAAAGAGGGTAAGTTCGCTTTGCTAAGACTGCCTTCGGGTGAGTTGAGAAACGTTCCAGTTGAATGCATGGCGACGGTTGGCCAAGTCGGTAACTCCGACCACGAGAATGTCAAAATCGGTAAGGCTGGCCGCAAACGTAACATGGGTATCAGACCTACAGTTCGCGGTTCCGTCATGAACCCGTGCGATCACCCGCATGGTGGTGGTGTGGGTAAGAGCCCGATCGGACGTCCTGGTCCTGTTACGCCTTGGGGTAAACCTGCTCTTGGCTACAAGACAAGAAAGAAACGCAACAGAACAGATAAATTTATTGTTAAACGTAGAAACGGTAAATAAGCAACACAGAAAGGAGCTTGATTTATATGAGCAGAAGTCTAAAAAAAGGCCCTTATGTGCAACCTGTGCTGCTTAAGCGAGTTAAGGAAATGAACGATAACGGCGAGAAAAAAGTCCTCAAGACTTGGAGCCGCTCTTCGACAATCTTCCCGGACTTCGTTGGGCACACATTTGCCGTGCATGACGGCCGTAAACACGTTCCGGTGTATGTGACTGAAGATATGGTTGGCCATAAACTCGGTGAGTTCGCTCCAACTAGAACCTTTAAGGGCCATGCCGGTTCGAAAACTACTAAATAACCAGCCGAAAGGAGTGTAATTTGAATGGAAGCTGTGGCTTATTTAAAATATGCCAGAATTTCTCCGCGAAAAGTTTCAATCGTTCTCGATTTGATTAGAAATAAACCGGTTGATGTGGCAGCGGCTATCCTTAGGCACACCTCGAAGGCTGCCTGCGAGGATTTGTCTAAACTTTTGAAATCAGCTGTCGCTAACGCTGAGAATAACCACAATATGGATGTCGATAGACTCTATGTTTCTGAGTGCTTCGTTTGCCCTGGTCCGATCCTTAAGAGAATTCGTCCGAAAGACCACGGTAGAGCTCACAGAATCGAAAAAAGAACTTCTCATGTGACCATGGTGCTCAGAGAGAAAAATAGTTAAGAAGGAGGTAAACTATGGGCCAGAAAGTTAATCCACACGGTTTGCGTGTAGGTGTTATCAAGGATTGGGATTCGCGTTGGTTCGCAAAGGATAAAGACTTCGGCGATTTGCTCGTTGAGGACTATAACCTTCGCAAAATGTTGAAAAAACAACTCTTCTCCGCGGGTATTCCCAAAATAGAAATCGAACGCGATGCTGCTAAGGTCAGAGTTAATATCCATTGCTCAAGACCTGGTATGGTCATCGGTAAGGGCGGCGCTGAGATCGATAAGCTTCGTGACCAGTGCGAGAAAATGCTCAAAAAGCCAGTTCTCCTCAATATCGTTGAGGTTAAGTCTCCGGACATGAATGCTCAACTCGTTGCCGAGAACATTGCAGCTCAACTCGAAAAGAGAATTTCTTTCCGTAGAGCTATGAAACAATCCATCGGTAGAGCTATGAAGTTTGGCGCTAAGGGTATTAAAGTTCAAGTTTCGGGCCGCTTGGGTGGAGCCGAAATCGCTCGTACAGAACGTTATCACGAGGGTACGATCCCGCTACAAACTTTGCGCGCTGATATCGACTACGGTTTTGCAGAGGCTGCTACAACTTATGGTCGCTTGGGCGTTAAGGTTTGGCTCTATAAGGGCGAAGTTCTCGGAGATGCACGCTCGGTACAGGCTGAGCCAGAAAAGAAAGATTCGCGTCGTCCTAGACAACGTCGTGCTCCTAAGAGGGAAGGAGGCCAAAAATAATGTTATTGCCAAAAAGAGTTAAATTTAGAAGAGTTCACAGAGGCCGTATGACCGGTAAGGCTCTTCGCGGAAATACAATTTCTCATGGCGAATTTGGCCTCCAGGCACTCGAGCCAGCTTGGATTACCTCTAACCAAATCGAGGCTGCTCGTATCGCTATGACGCGTTACTGCAAAAGATTCGGTAAGGTTTGGATCAAAATCTTCCCGGATAAGCCAATCTCGAAAAAACCTGCCGAGACTCGCATGGGTAAAGGTAAGGGAGCTCCGGAGTATTGGGTAGCTGTGGTAAAGCCAGGAAGAATCATGTTTGAGATTGCTGGTGTTCCCGAGGAGACTGCCCGCGAAGCTATGAGATTAGCTGCGAACAAACTTCCCATTAAGTGTAAGTTTGTAGTAAAAAAGGAAACGGATGGTGAGCAATAATGAAAGCTTCAGAGATGAGAAACTTGTCTAACGCAGAGCTTCAAAAAAGATTAAAAGATCTTAAAGCCGAACTCTTCAATCTGCGTTTTCAACTTGCCATCAATCAGCTCGAAAACCCGATGCGTATTAAAGCAGTAAAAAAAGACATTGCTAGAGTTCAAACGCTCTTGACTGAGAACAAACTCAAAGAACAAAACAATGTCAATGCTGCTTCTAAGGCGTAATGGAGGGAGGAACAATCGTGAGCGATAGAAATATGAGAAAAGTTGAGGTCGGTAGGGTCGTTAGCGACAAGATGGACAAAACTATCGTGGTTGCTATCGAGAACAGCGTTAAGCACCCTCTTTATAACAAGATCATCAAGCGTACCGCTAAGTTGAAGGCTCATGACGAGAAAAATGAGTGCGGCATCGGCGACAGAGTCCGCGTGATGGAAACTAGACCTTTGAGCAAAGACAAAAGATGGCGCTTAGTAGAAATCATTGAAAAAGCAAAATAATTGTTTTGCAGCTTGATTTATTCAAAGTACTAACAAGAGTTAGGAGGAACGTACTGTGATACAACAGCAAACTTACCTTAAAGTTGCCGACAACACCGGTGCCAAAGAGCTTATGTGCATTCGCGTGCTGGGCGGAACTAGAAGAAGGTATGCTAATATCGGCGATGTTGTGGTGGCTTCTGTCAAAAAAGCAACACCCGGCGGAGTTGTAAAAAAAGGTGACGTGGTCAAAGCAGTTATAGTTCGTTCGGTTAAGGGTGTAAGACGTAACGATGGTACTTATATTCGCTTCGATGAGAACGCTGCTGTTTTGATTAGAGATGATAAGAACCCTAGGGGTACTCGTATTTTTGGGCCTGTCGCAAGGGAACTTCGCGATAAGGAATATATGAAAATATTGAGCCTGGCCCCAGAAACGCTTTAATGGAGGTGCTCACTATGATAAAAAAAGTTCATGTTAAAACGGGTGACACCGTTGTCGTACTAAACGGCAAAGAGCGTGGAAAAAGAGGCAAGGTTTTGGCGGTTAGTCCCAAAGAAGGCAAGGTTATCATCGAGGGCGTTAACAAGGTTTCTAAGCACGTTAAGCCCCGCAGAATGGGCGAAGCCGGTGGCATAGTTAAGGCAGAAGCCGCTATGTACGCTTGCAAAGTCCAGATAGTTTGCCCTCATTGCGACAAGCCAACTCGTGTAGCTCATAAAATTAACGAAGATGGCACGAAATCACGCATTTGCAAAAAATGTTCAAAGTCGCTTTAAGGAGGATAGAACATGGCAAGATTGAAGGAACTATACAAGAGTGAAGTAGCTCCTGCGTTGATGAGTAAGTTTTCTTACAAGAGCGTTATGCAGATCCCAAAGCTCGAGAAAATCGTTATCAATGTAGGTGCCGGCGAAGCTCGAGACAACTCTAAGGTTATCGACGCGATCATGACCGATATCGCTGCGATTACTGGTCAAAAGCCGGTAGTTTGCACCGCGAAGAAGTCAGTTGCGAACTTTAAGCTGAGAGAAGGCATGAAAATCGGCGTAAAGGTAACCCTCAGAGGCGAGAAAATGTACGAGTTTTTGGATAGGCTTCTGAATGTTGCTCTTCCGAGAGTTCGTGACTTCCACGGAATAAATCCGAACTCTTTCGATGGCCGCGGCAACTACAACTTGGGCATCAAAGAGCAGTTGATTTTCCCGGAGATCGAGTACGATAAAATCGACAAGGTCCGTGGAATGGATATTTGTTTGGTAACAACCGCAAAAACTGACGAAGAAGCCAAAGAGTTATTAACTCTTATGGGCGCTCCGTTTGCGAAATAAGGAGGGATTACTGTGGCCAAGACTTCTATGAAAATAAAGCAAAAGAGAACCCAAAAGTTTTCTTCTCGCGAGTACAACAGATGTAAAATCTGCGGCAGGCCGCATGCCTATCTTCGCAAGTTCGGAATTTGCCGTATCTGCTTCAGAGAGTTAGCCTACAAAGGTCAGATTCCTGGTGTAAAGAAGGCCAGTTGGTAAATTTTTAACTAAGGAGGATAAAACGGTATGCAAATTACTGATACAATCGCAGATTTGCTGACGAGAATTCGTAACGCGGCTTCTAGTCGACATGATTCTGTTGAAATTCCTGCATCAAACATGAAAAAATCAATTGTTCAGATTTTGCTTGATGAAGGATACATCAAAAATTATTCGGTAAAAGATGATGGTAAGCAAGGCATTATCAAGGTTATTCTTAAGTACGACGAGAATAAAAAATCTGTAATTACGGGCCTGAGAAGAGTCTCTAAACCTGGTCTTCGCATTTACAGCAACGTTGAGGATATGCCAAAAGTTATGAAAGGCTTAGGAATCGCTATTGTTTCTACTTCTAAGGGCATTATGACAGACCGTCAGGCTCGCAAGGAAAATGTAGGCGGCGAGGTTCTAGCGTTCATTTGGTAAGGAGGGTAGAGCGATGTCTCGAATTGGAAGAAAACCTGTAAATATTCCCGCCGGTGTCGATGTTAAACTCGAAAACGGTGTAATTACAGTCAAAGGCCCAAAGGGTACCTTGACAAGAACAGTTCATCCGAATATGACGGTCACCATCGAGGAGAATGTCCTCACGGTTACTCGTCCTAACGATGAAAAAGAAAATCGAGCACTTCATGGCCTCACTCGTTCGCTTATCGCTAACATGGTCGAGGGCGTAACAAATGGCTTCAAGAAGGAACTCGAGGTAAATGGTGTAGGATATCGTGTTCAAAAACAAGGCAAAAATCTTGTGATGAACCTCGGTTACTCGCATCAGGTTACGATGTCGGATACGGATGACATCAAAATCGAAGTGCCGGCTCCAAATAAGATCATTATCTTGGGCGCCGATAAGCAAAAAGTTGGTCAGTTTGCCGCTCAAGTGCGCGAGAAACGTCCACCAGAGCCATATAAGGGCAAGGGTATCAAATATGTGGATGAGCATATTCGCCGCAAAGAAGGTAAAGCCGGTAAGGGCGGTAAGAAATAGTTAAAGGAGTGATTAAACTATGGTGAAACAGGCTGATAAAAATAAAGCCAGACTAAAACGTCACAAAAGAGTACGTGCCAAAATTAAAGGCACTGCAGAGCGTCCACGCCTGAATGTTTTCCGCTCCTCAACTAACATTTATGCCCAGTTGATTGACGATGTTGCTGGAGTTACATTGGCTGCCGCTTCCACTCTCGATAAGGAGATCGGCGGTAACGGCGGAAATAAAGAGGCTGCTAAAAAAGTCGGTAAGCTTATTGCAGAACGTGCTGCACAGAAAAATATTACAGAGGTCGTTTTTGACCGCGGCGGATATATCTTCCACGGACGTGTCAAAGAGTTGGCCGAGGGCGCTCGCGAGGGCGGCTTAAAGTTCTAAAAAAGGAGGAATACTTTTGGCTAGAATAGATGGCAGTACTATGGATTTACAAGAGCGCGTAGTTGCGATAAATCGTGTATCTAAGACCGTTAAGGGTGGACGTATCTTCAAGTTCGCTGCACTAGTTGTGGTGGGCGACGGAAACGGCACAGTAGGTTTTGGTATCGGTAAGGCCGGAGAGGTTCCGGATGCAATTCGCAAGGGTATTGAAGACGCTAAGAAAAACTTAGTGCAAATCGCTCTCAAGGGTACGACGATCCCACACGAGATTATTGGAGAGTTCGGCGCAGGTCGAGTTTTGATGAAACCTGCTGCACCTGGTACCGGAGTTATCGCTGGAGGCCCTGTTCGTGCAGTTGTTGAGGCTGCCGGTATCCGCGATATCCGTACAAAGGCTCTTCGCTCGAATAATCCTTGCAACGTGGTTCGCGCTACCATGAACGGTCTGACAAGTCTTCGCACCGCTGAGCAAGTCGCTAAACTTCGTGGAAAAACCGCAAAGGAAATTTTATAATAGGGGGTAGCAAGATGGCACAAGTTAAAATTAAATTAACAAAAAGTCTTATTGGCAGCAAAAAAGACCAGATTGCAACTGCCCACTCGCTCGGTCTTCGTAAAATAGGTGATGAGACAACTCAACCGAAAAATGACATGACCGATGGTAAGGTGGCAAAAATTAACCATCTCATCGAGGTTGTAGAACTTTAATAGGGGAGGTGACAAAATGAACTTACATGAACTTTCACCAGCGATTGGCTCCAAAAAAGTCGCAAAACGCATTGGTAGAGGTCACGGTTCAGGTCAAGGCAAAACTGCTGGCAAAGGTCACAAAGGACAAAAAGCTAGATCCGGTGGAGGCGTTCGTCCTGGTTTTGAGGGCGGCCAAATGCCACTTCACAGGAGAATTCCAAAGAGAGGCTTTAATAACATTTTTGCAAAGAAAATCGTTGCGATCAATGTTGCCGCTTTGAATGCCTTTGAGGATGGCGCGCAAGTCGATGCTCAGGCGCTTATAAACGCTGGTATCATCAAAAAAGAGTACGACGGAATCAAAATTCTATCTAACGGGAAGTTAACAAAAAAATTGAATGTTAAAGCTAACGCATTCTCAGAGTCTGCGAGACAGAAGATTGAGGAGGTTGGCGGAAAGGCTGAGGTGATCTAAGTTGCTAAAGACAATGCTTAATGCCTGGAAAAATCCTGATTTGAAAAAGAAAATGTTGTTTACCCTTTTCGTTGTTATCATATTTAGGATTGGTTCGATTATTCCTGTTCCGTTCCTGAATATACACGCGCTACAAAGCTTAATGGGTAGTTTGGGCGAAGGTTCCATGTTTACCTACTTCAATACTATCTCTGGTGACGCCTTTTCTCGAGCTACGTTGTTTGCACTATCAATTTCGCCATACATTAACTCTTCCATTATTATGCAGTTGATGACCGTTGTTTTGCCTTATCTCGAAAGGCTCACAAAGGAAGGCGAAGAAGGTCGCAAAAAAATGGATGCGATTACAAGATATCTGACGGTTACATTAGGTCTTTTGCAAGGAACAATGTTTTATTTCTGGCTCAAGAACAACACAGCTCCCAGCGGCGAGCGAATCGTTATGTATAATAGCGGTTGGGAAGGTACCTTCACGGCTATTGTTATTATCTTGACGTTTACAGCTGGTACCGCTTTGATAATGTGGTTGGGTGAGCAAATAAATCAAAAAGGTGTCGGAAACGGTGTGTCCATACTATTGTTTGCCGGTATCGTTTCTAGGATGCCAGCATTGGTAGCAACTTTATGGCAATACATCGACACCGCTATCAAAATGCCTGCGATCGCTTGGATCTACTACGTTTATGTCCCGGTCTTCATCATTACGTTCCTCGCGGTTATGTGGTTCATCGTCTATATGAATGACGCAGAACGCAGAATCCCGATCCAATACGCTAAGAGAGTCGTTGGACGTAAATTATATGGCGGCCAAAGTACGCATATACCTGTAAAGGTTAGTGGTTCCGGTGTTATGCCAATCATCTTCGCTAGCTCGATTTTATCACTTCCAAGTACAATCCAAATCATCATGGGTTCAAAGTCTCCTGGTTGGGTTGCTGAAATCAATAACGCACTCTCACCGCAAGGTTGGATTTATCCCAGCATATACTTTGTCCTGATTCTAGCTTTTGCTTATTTCTACCTCACCATTCAATATAATCCGGTGGAAATGGCTAACAATTTGCGCCAAAGTAATGCGACTATCCCGGGACTTCGCCCAGGTAAGCCAACTGCTGAATTCATCCAGAAAGTTTTATCTAAGATTACTTTAATCGGTGCGATTTTCCTCGGCTTTATTGCGGTTCTTCCGTTTATCTTCAGTGCTCTCACCGGTATGCATAACACGACTTTCCTCGGCGGAACTTCGATTATCATTCTCGTTGGCGTTGCACTCGAGACCGTAAAGCAGCTAGAATCGCAAATGATGATGCGTCATTACAAAGGGTTCTTGGACTAAAATGAGTTGTTGTTCGTTGCAACGTTCGGGGGAGGTTTGATCTAGCCCGGGCGCCGCGAGGCGCCGAAGGCCCCTGCGGGGCCTTCG
>JAZQMR010000241.1:0-10899 GCA_045543505.1 Acutalibacteraceae bacterium
CGTCAAATCGCCGATGAGCTGGCCGATGCCGATAACTCCGCCGGGCGAAATGTTGTTTGGGTCGGTAAAGCAATTTATGGAAATCGCGTAAATGAAGCATCCGAGCAAAATTACTACCACATCCTGCAGCAGCTGGCCGAAATTCGGCCTTTTTATTGACGTCACAAGTCATCAAACTCCTTAAAACAAAGTAAACTAACTTAAAAATTATATTTTCTCAATCAACTCAAAAATCTCGCGCAATCGCTTGATATCGCCCTTCAGATAGACGTAGCCAATCATGGCCTCGAAGCCGGTCGCGCTGTGATAGTCCGCGAGGTCAGCGTTCTTGGGCACGTGATGCGTATGCGCATTTCTTCCGCGCTTGAAAATCGCCAGCTCCTCCTCAGTCAAGTGCTCACTCAGCTTGGCCATTAGCTCCGCCTGAGCCTTGCAGCACACCCTATCGACCTTTTTCTTGTGCAGCTTGCCAACTTGGCAATTCGACCTGCAAACGAGCTGCTCCCGGATGAGCAAGTCATACACCGCGTCGCCGACGAACGCCAGCGTCAACGGGCTCAACGCCTTATAGTCGCAGCCGTCATTATATAATCGCTCCAAAATTTCGCCCTCCAAAGCGCCGCTACTCAACGAACTCAAACTCGAAGTCGTAGATGCTGACCGTGTCGCCCTCCTGGACGCCCGCCTGCTGCAAGGCCTCCGAGACACCAAGCGTGCCGAGCATTTTCTGGAAATATTGCAGCGACTCATAGTCATCGAAATTCACCGACTGCACAAGCCGCAGGACCTTCGCGCCAGTGACGACGAAAATGCCGTCGCGCTTGGTGACCTCAATCTTATCGTCACGCTGCTCGAGTAAATTCTCCGGCAACTTCTCGACCTCATAAATCGCAATCGGCGGCAACTTCGAGAGGCTCTCCTCGACGCGCTGCATCAGCTCCTCCACACCGTGATTTATCGTCGCCATAATCGGGAAAAATTCGTACCCCTTGCCCTCAACGTAACTTTTGAAGCGCTCAACCTGCTCATCCGTCGCCAAGTCGCACTTGTTGCCCGCAACAATCATCGGCCGCTCAGCGAGCTCCTCATTGAAGCCCCTCAGCTCACGGTTAATCACCTCAAAGTCCTGAATCGGGTCGCGCCCCTCGCTGCCGGAGACATCCACGACGTGAACCAGCAATCTGCAGCGCTCGACATGTCGCAAAAACTGATGTCCCAGGCCAAGCCCCTCGCCGGCCCCCTCGATCAAACCAGGGATATCCGCGATGACGAACGAGGAATCCTCATGTCGGCGAACCACCCCGAGGACCGGAGTAATCGTCGTGAAATGATAGTCAGCGATAACCGGCTTTGCTTGGCTGACGACCGAAATCAACGTGGATTTGCCGACATTCGGGAAGCCAACGAGGCCGACATCGGCGAGCAACTTTAACTCCAGTTGAACCTCGAACTCTTCGCCTGGCATGCCAGGCTTTGCAAAGCGCGGAACTTGTCGAGTCGGCGTCGCGAAGTGCATATTTCCGAAGCCACCCTTGCCGCCCTTCGCGACGACCACTTCCTCATCGGTGGAGACGTCCGCGATTATCTTACCGGTCGTGAGCTCCTTCACTATGGTCCCCTTCGGAACGCGAATCACCAAGTTGGGCGCGCTTTTCCCAGAGGATCGTCCAGCCTTACCGTTTTCGCCGTTCTTGGCGATATATTTTCGTTTGTAGCGAAAGTCCGCCAGCGTCGACAAATTACTATCCGCGACGAAAATTATATCGCCGCCCTTTCCCCCATCGCCGCCGTCCGGGCCGCCAGCCGCTACGTATTTTTCTCGATGAAAAGACACCGCACCATGACCGCCATCGCCGGCCTTTATCTTTATTTTTGCAACGTCTATAAACACAAAATCACCAACTTTTTTAATACACCTTTTGCTCAAGGTCTTAAAAACATACAAAAAGAACCTCAGGTTAACGTGTTGACCCAAGGTTCTCAAGGCTTTTCGCACAAAATACTCGGTTAGTTACCTACAGCATAAACGCAAACTCGTTTTCTATCACGACCAACGCGTTCAAACTTAACCTTTCCATCAATGAGTGCAAATAAAGTATCATCAGAACCGCGACCAACATTCTCGCCGGGATGCACATGAGTGCCTCTCTGTTTGACGAGGACATTACCTGCGCGCACAACTTGACCGTCCGCACGCTTAACGCCCAGACGTTTCGACTCAGAGTCACGACCGTTCTTGGTCGAACCCATACCTTTTTTATGAGCAAATAATTGAATATTTATTCTAAGCATAATTACACCTCCAAATAATTCACCGTAAGGTTCTCGGGATATTGCTCCTCGAGGCCCTGCAAGTGGAGCTTGAACCCAAGTAAAACATCACTACAAGAACTCGCATCGCTTCTATTCACCCGTAGGTACATTCCGCCTTGTTCGTCCACATCGGTCTCGGCGGGAAGTTTTATGATCTCACAAATGGTGTTGGCGACTAGAAATGCTGCCGACGAAACCGCCGCACAGACTATATCCTGCCCCCGCTCCGCAAAGTCAGAGTGGCCAGAAATGTCAAAGCCAACCAGCGAGCCGTCCCTTGTAGTAAAGAGATTTGCCTTTATCATAAACTAAGCGTTAATAGTTTCGATTTGTACTTTCGTGTAAGGCTGTCTATGACCGAGTTTACGTTTCACACTTTTTTTCGGTTTGTAAGTGAAAACAGTAATCTTCTTGCCCTTACCATTTTTCAAAACTGTTCCGACTACCTTCGCGGAGTTAACAGCATTTCCGGTAGAAAGCTTACCCTCACCAAAGAGAGCGATCGTCTTAAACTCCACATTAGAGCCTTCCTCGGCCGTAAGCTTCTCAACATAGATGACGTCACCTTGCTTGACGTTATACTGCTTACCGCCCGTCTCGATAACTGCGTACATAATTTTTTGGCACCTGCCCTTTTTTAAGTCTCGCTACTGCCAGGCGAAGCCAAAATTTCGGCTTGCTTTTCTAACCTGCAATAAGCGGCACCTTTATATTACCATAAGAGTTAAAGGCTGTCAAATGGAAATGTGTTTGGAGTGTCCTGGCAAATCCCCTGGGCGCCGCGAGGCGCCGCAGGCCCGTAGGGCCTTCGGCCATCCAAGAGCACAACGTTGTTGGGCTCTTGGACACAACGAAAATATTATTTTCGTTGGCCTCTCGGCCCGGTTGCAGCCAGACAAAAAGAATCATCAAGCGGGACACTCCAAAACGTAATGACACCAAATCAACGGAAACTGCCTTGAACAGCGGCAGGCGCCGCACTATACCGCGCGGCGCCCATCTATTTTTACATCAACACGGCTCTCCAATCTGTTGCCGCTTAACGAGCTCCTCGAAGTAACCCTTCTTCTCCATAAGCTCATCGAAAGTGCCATCCTCAACGATTTTTCCGCCGTCGATAACAATAATCCTGTCGCAGTTTTTAATCGTCGATAAACGGTGGGCAATCACAATTCTTGTACTCTTGAGGGAATCAAGCGACTCGGAAATTTGCTTTTGGGTGATGTTATCAAGCGCGCTTGTGGCCTCGTCGAACATCAAAATGCTTGGCTTTGGAGCGATCGCCCGAGCAATCATCAGACGTTGCTTTTGGCCGCCAGAGACACCGCCGCTACCTTCAGAGATGAGCGTGTGCATACCCATGGGCATTTCTTTTATGTCCTTCTCGATGCCGGCCAGACGCGCCGCAGCCCAAGCCTCATTCAGGGTCAGCCAAGGTGCCGCGATTATAATGTTGGAGAAAATGTCGCCTTGAAAGAGCTTACCATTTTGCATAACGGCGCCAATGTGCTGCCGCAAGCTCTTCAAGTCGAGCATATTGATATCTTGGCCGTCGTAGTAGATCGCACCATTCTTCGTTGACTCAAAACCCAGCATCAAACGCATGAGGGTCGACTTACCGCAACCAGTCTTGCCAACAATTGCGATATATTGTCCCGGCTCGATTTTCAAGCTGATGTTGTCCAGAACCAACGGGCCCTTCTCGTCGTACTTAAAGGAAATATTATTAAGCTCGATGGCACCGGACAAATTCGTAATTATCTGCTTGTTCTCGCTGACTTCCGGCTCCGCGTCGAGAATTGGCTTAACCACCTCGATTATCGGTTTCATCTCAGCGGCCTTCGTGAACAACGGCGTGAGCGCCATCAAAGCGCCACTCATCATCGAGTAGGCCGTGTTGAATGCGATGAAGCTTGACATACTTACATTGGTCGTTCCGGCGATGAAATACAACACGATCGTGCCAATCATCGAGATAATCGTGGAAATCATCGGCAAAACTTTTATCAAAATCGGCGGGTTGTAATCGATTTCGGCGCCCTCCTTGTAGGTCGAGGCCCACTTCGAGAAAGCACGTCTCTCGGCGCCGGAGAGCTTTATCTTCTGGACACCCGAGAACAACGAGTAAATAAGCGAAGTCAGTCTTATTTTTATGTTTGTCTTTTTGCGGTTGAGGTTAATCAAAAGCAGCGTGCTAACAATGTTTAGCGCCAGCTGTACGATGACCAAGATTATCGCCGGAATGACCAGCTGCGACGCGTATGTGTTCATTTGGAAGACGTAGATGAATGAGCACAGCGTCGACAAACCCACGCCAAAGAACAACTCGCTCAGCATCAAGGAAATTTGCTGCATCCCCTCGACACGCGACGACAAGTCGCCGGAGCTGTACTTGGAGAAAAAGTTCGCTGGCAACGAAATGATTCGACTCATGGTCGCCGCTTGAATCGAGACGTTCATCTTCATGCTAATGCGCGCGCCGACAAGCTTGTTGACAATCCGTATGAGCGTCTGTGAGACCGTCATACCGATGAGCAGGCACGCAAATGGCATGAGCAGGCCGACCTTGCCGGACGGGATGACGCCGCCGTACAAGAGCTTATTTACGAACGGCAAAACCATGCCGACACCTTGAACGATGAGCGACATAAAAATCATGTACATCACGTCCGCACGATTTAGGGTCGACAAAATGTATTTGCTTATGTCCATCAGCTTGAGTTTCCTCAGCGGGAACGGCTTATAGAAGCAAAACGCTTGTCGCTCAAGGAGGTCGGCGGTTTTGTCCGTCACCCGGATGCGCTTACCCGACTCATAGTCGAAGAAGCTGTACCTCTTGCCGCCCTCCGGAATCAGCGCGACCGTGTCACCGGACTTAGTTTGAGCAATCATCGCACCAACAGCGCTTTGCCACCATTTGCCCGTCAACTCAACGGTTCGACGCATGATTCCGGTCGGGCGAAGCATATACTCAAGCTGCTCATTCATGTCCTCGAGTTTGTCCGGCAGCTCGATGATTTTCGCGTTGTAGAACCGTAAGATTTCCTCGATAGCGTTCTTAGTTTTTTGTCTGTCATTATTAAGGGCCTTTGCTATCGCCGATTCGCCTAGCACCACCGACGACAGTTCAACGAAGGAGTTTTCGAAGTCCTCCTTATCGCGTCGCATTCTTTTTTTCACTTGCTCACTAAACCAACTCATTCAAGTCACCTCTTTTCTACTCAGTAGTAATCAGCTGCGTATACATGCCATTCTTGGCGAAGAGCTCATCGTGGGTACCGCGCTCGATGACTTGCCCCTTGTCGAGAACAATAATTTCATCGCAATCGCGAATCGTCGAGAGTCTGTGCGCCACAATAATGCAAGTCACGCCGCGGTCGGTAATCGCCTCAATGACCTCATTTTCGGTCTTGGCGTCCAACGCGGAAGTTGCTTCGTCAAGCACGATAATCGTGGGGTCTTTGGCCAAGGTGCGCGCAATTTCAATACGTTGACGCTGTCCGCCAGAGAAGTTCTTACCGCCCTCCAAGACCTTATGGCTGTAGCCGCCGTCCTTTTGCATGATGTCCTCGTGAATTTGCGCATCCTTCGCAGCGGAGATCATGGCCGTATCGCTTATGGACTTGTCCCACATCTTGATGTTCTCCGCGATGGTGTCCTCGAACAGGATAATGTCTTGGTCGACGACCGCAACAGAACTAGTGAAAATCTCGCGGTTGACGTCGGAAATGGGTTGGCCATCGAAGGTTATCTCGCCAGACCACGGCTTATATAGACCAGAAATGAGCTTTGCAAGTGTAGACTTACCGCAACCCGAAGCACCAACAAATGCCACCGTCGAGCCGGGTTTCAGCGTCAGGTTAAAGTCCTTAATCATCGGCTCACCCAAGGGCTTGTAGCCAAAGGTGACGTTCTTCATTTGCATTTCGCCGGTCAGCTTCGAGTATTCAGCATTCTCGTCGATTTCAACGTCCTCATAGACCACATCCGGCTCGTAGTTCATGACGTCCTCGATGCGCTCCATATCGGTGCGCATTTCTTGCATCTGCTGCCCGATGCCTCTAAAGGAATCCAGCGGCTCGAGGAACTTACCCAAATAGCCCTGGAACATCATCAAGACACCTGCCGTAAAGCCGTTTGTGCCCTGCATGATGAACATCGCACCGATGAGCAAAACTGCCATATTGGCAAAGCCTTGAATGACCTCCGGGATGGCGCCGATGTACTCGTTGAGCTTTGAGAAGCGCACCACAGAGGAGTTAACAGAAGCTTGATAGCCAGCCCACTTCTCGAAGAAACCATTCTCAGCGCCCGAAGACTTGATGGTCTCGATCATCTCGATGCCAGAAACCGTCGTCGAGGCCAACTTACCGGCGTCCCTTAGCTGCGCACGAGTAATATTGATGCGCTTTTTCGAGATGTAATTCGCCATGAACATATTGATGATGACCGCCGTGAGGCCTAAAAGCGTGAGCGGCCAACTGATCTTTATGACCATGAAAAAGTAAAATACTAACATTATCGCGTTGAGCAAAATCGGCGCCAAGCTTTGAATTAAAACCTCCGCGATGCTTTCATTTGAGCTTTGTCTCATCGCGATGTCTCCAATTTGACGCTGCGAAAAGAAATGCATCGGCAGGCGCAAGACGTGCCACATGAACATCGAGTTGGCTACAATCGCGAGCTTACCCTTAATTTTGAGCATGTAGATGATGTTTATGGCCTGCACGATGATTTGAAAAACGACCAGCGAAGCCATGCCCGTCAGCACCGGAATGAGCCACTCGGGGTTCTGCCCAGAGAGAATTCTATCCATAAATATTCGCGTGAAAACCGGGTTGACGATGCCAATGAACGTGACCAGCAAGCCGGTTAGGATGACAAAAATAAACGGTACGAGTGTGCCTTTAAGACGAGCCTTCGCAAAGGACCAAACACTTTTCTTTTTGCCGTCCGCAACAAAATCTTCAGTCGGCTCAAAGCAAACAATAATCCCAGTAAAGGCGCGATCGAACTCATCGAGGGGCACCTCCACGGTACCACGCGCAGGGTCATTTATTACGGCCTTATTTTTCTTGAAGCCGTTAAGCACAACAAAGTGATTGAAATTCCAATGGATAATCGCGGGCACCGGGAGGGTTTTCACGTCCTCCATGCCGCAACGATACGGGTCGACCTTCAGGCCATACGCGGCAGCCGCGTCGGCCATATCCTTGAGGTTACTTCCGTCCCGAGAGACGCCACAATCCGCACGGACCTTCTCGAGGGGCAGCCACTTGCCGTGATAAGCCAAGATCATTGCAAGAGACGCTGCGCCGCACTCGAGGGCCTCCATCTGCATGACGACGGGGACTTTAGCGACACCAGAGTTCCTCTTAAACACTACAAATCCCCCCTCTAGTTAGACTGCGAGAATAGAAAGTCTATCGGCTTAACCGACTCTGTGATGATGTCGGCGCCGCACAGACCATCCAGCTTGATAAAGGCCTCATCGCCCTTCTCGCCGTTGGCCCAGTCATATTCACCACTCGAGTTCTTATTGACCTTAATCAGCACGCCCACGCCATATTCAGCATCAAGGATACTGTCCGCTATGTACTCACTCGAGAACGCCTGCATGATGTCCTCCTGCTTGACGGCCGCGTGAGAAACCCTCACAACTTTGCCGTTAACGTAGGCCTCCATCGGCTTTGACTTATCATAGAGGCGCACTTCCATGCCCTCGGAGACCTTCTGGGCCTTAGTCGCATCAACATAGCAGACAACCGTGTCAACAGCGCCAGATGAGCCGCCTTGAAATACGCCTGTCCCTTGCACTTCAGAAGTGATATTGCCGCTGAAAGCCCAAATCGCAAAGGCCGCCACCATAATGATTAGCGCGCTGATAATCAGCCATACGCTGGGGTTCGAGACCTTTATGTAGTCGTTGAGCTGCTCCGGCGAGGAGATCCTATCCAAGTTCTTCTTCCTAAATAAACCTTCCTTCATATTGACAACCTCTTTTCTCAAAAAATTTCTACAAATTACCACTTGTCGCGACATATTTTTGTGAATTTCCAGCGATAGTGAATTTAGATGAATAATTTATCTCATCTTATCATCATTTGTCGAAATTGTCAACGCGAAAATAGAAATACTTTTTTATCGTCAATGTATAAATTTCGGCTTCCGGCTCAAAATTATATCGAAACTATTTTTTCAAAGATTGGAGATGTTCATATGAAGCAAACAATTAAAAGCGTAACTGGTTTTGAGGTGCTCGACTCAAGAGGGTTCCCTACGGTTTGCGCGCGAGTCACCCTCGAGGATGGCTCGATGGGAACGGCAGCTGTGCCATCTGGCGCCTCTACCGGGATGTTCGAGGCGGTGGAGTTGCGAGACTTCAACAATAATCGCTACTTTGGCCGAGGCGTAAAAAAGGCCGTGGAGAACATCAATAATGTTATCGCACCGGCACTGGTTGGGATTCAAGGCACCAATCAAACGACTGTAGACAAGACTATGATTGACCTTGACTCGACCAACAACAAGCAAAAACTCGGCGCAAATGCAACTTTAGCGGTGTCGTTGGCGGTGGCGAAGGCTGTAGCAAAGTCGTTCAAGGTGCCATTGTATCGATATCTCGGCGGCATAAGCGCGCATAAGGTGCCCGTCCCGATGATGAATGTTATCAACGGCGGCGCCCACGCGAATAATAATCTCGACATCCAGGAGTTTATGATTGTTCCGACCGGCGCAAAGAGCTTTCACGAGGGGCTGCGTTGGTGCTCGGAGATCTATCACACACTTGGAGTCATATTGAAAAATAAAGGCCTCTCCACTAACGTAGCGGATGAGGGCGGCTTTGCTCCGAATTTGACCTCCGACGAAGAGGCTATCGAGTTAATTTTGGCGGCGATTCAGAAGGCTCAATACAACGTAAGCCAAGTGAAAATCGCCCTAGATGCCGCAAGCAGCGAGTGGTACACGAATGACAACTACACCACGCCGAAGCGCCAGAAGACCTACAGCACCGACGAGCTGATTGAATATTGGTTCAACTTGTGCAACAAATACCCGATTATTTCGCTTGAGGACCCATTGAGCGAGCAAGATTGGAACGGCTGGGAGACTATCACTCAAGCGATGGGCGAGCAAGTACAGCTTGTTGGCGATGATCTCTTCGCGACGAACACTGCGCGCCTAAACAGAGGCGTAAAACAAAGTGTCGCCAATTCTGTTCTGATTAAGCCAAACCAAATCGGCACCCTGACCGAGACATTCCAGGCCATCGAGGCTGCCAAAAGTGCCGGCTACACCACGATTATGTCGCATCGCTCCGGCGAGACCGAGGATACTTTCATCGCGGATATCGCTGTCGCTACGAATTGTGCGCAAATTAAGGCTGGTGCACCGTGCCGCAGTGAGCGCGTGGCCAAGTATAATCGCCTCTTGATGATCGAAAACGAGCTCAACTGCTTCCCTCAATACGAGGAGCAACAAACACGCACTCACGCCAGACGTTTTTCCTCTGTGCCCGTTAAAAGCGTTCGCCCGACTATGACACCCAGCATGACGTCAAGCTTTAACCCGAACGTCAACAACGCAACCCAAACTCAAAATGCCAACTCGACTGTGCTAAAACGAGGATTCCTCGTCGAGGTGTAAAACAAAATAGAAAAGGCGCCGCACTATATCGCGCGGCGCTATCCTTGTAGCTTGAATTTTTAGCCAAAGAATCTATTGATTTCAATCTCAGCATTCTCAATGGAATCCGAACCGTGGATGATGTTTTCTGACGTACAGAAAGCATAATCTCCACGAATCGTGCCTGCTGTAGCCTCCTCAAATTTCGTCGCACCCATGATGATGCGCATACCTTTTACAGCATTTTGTCCCTCGATAATCATGCCAATGACTGGACCAGAAGTCATATACTCAACGATGCCAGGGAAGAACGGCTTATCCGCGATGTGTGCGTAGTGCTCACGAAGAATTTTCTCATCAAGGTTCATCATCTTCATATCGACGATTTTGTAACCCTTTTTCTCGATTCTCGAAATAACTTCGCCAACCAAGCCTCTCGCGATGCAGTCGGGCTTAAGCATAATGTAAGTTCTCTCAACAGCCATAGTAGTGCTCCTTTTTTCAACAGTTTTATTTTCAGCCGCGGCAAAACCAACTTTGTTCATCATCGGCATTACCAACATCAGCGCTGCTAGACCAAACGAAACTACTTTTTTAATCTTCATAAATAAAGCTCCTAACTTTTTAGTGTGATTACATTATATCACAAATATGGATTAATTACAAGATCTTCACGCTAATTTGGAGTGCCCTAGCCACGTGCTAAGGGCGCCGCGAGGCGCCGAAGGCCCGTAGGGCCTTCGGCTAGCGCAGAGTTCAACTTCGTTGAACTCTGCGCCACAAAGAAAATAATATTTTCTTTGGCCTCGCGGCCCGCATGTGTTCGCTCAGAGAAACATCTACACAAAACAAAGAGCCCCCACCCAACATGAGAGCTCTTAATTTGGAGGCGCCACCCAGATTTGAACTGGGGGTCAGGGTTTTGCAGACCCATGCCTTACCACTTGGCTATGGCGCCAA
>JAZQMR010000242.1:0-2101 GCA_045543505.1 Acutalibacteraceae bacterium
GAATTGGGCCCCAAAGCGCTCAAGCCTAGAAGTGATAGTCGGAATGCAAGTTATTATGTGTTGGTCAATCTTATCATTAAAATCAAGTGCATCTAAAAATGCAATTGCTATGTTTACGTCTTTGGCCAATCTACAAACGAGCTCCTCCTTAATTTTTTCATAATCATCCCACATATAAGCATAATCATGGGTATCAGCATCCCAAAGCTGTTGCAGAAAGTTTCTCATTTCATCAATAAATCCATTTTCTAAAACGATTCCCATAATAACGTCCCTCCTATTTCGACTCTTGCGCCTCTGTGAAACACGTATGCAAACTTATGCCATCAAAGTTCTTACAAATGAAAATAGTCGTTCCATTGTATGTCAACTTAGTTGTTGTTCCAGGTGGCACATAGTCGGATTTTTCATAAGTCTCTTTTATAGCTTGTTTTACGTTTTCCCATGTCCAAGCTTCTGGGAAAAAAATTTGCTTCTGCTCTTTATACTTTTGCAAAACTGAACAGCTAAAGAATCCGTTATCTAACTCCTCAATAGACTGTGGATCATGGCCAAACGTACGAAAGTAATAGTCTTTTTGGGATGTCGCGTCGTTCACTCTTAAATTTGGAACATGCTCAAAAATATGGTTCCCTATTGAATTACGCAGCTCTAGAGCTTTCACAGTGTGTCCGCCACCGGTGAACGCTCCATACTCGTCGTAGTCGCCAAACATAATATGCATCAAAACTTTGTTTGTTACGGTGATTTTTTCAGTCTTCCAGCCACTCTGTACTTCTATGTTGTCAACTTGTTCTTGTGCTTTTGTGGGAGCGATCGAAAAGCCCTTAGGAAGCTTAAGCTCCTCAAAACATTTCTCTGTCAAAACTTCAGTTTTTGCATCCGCCGCGGCTTTTTTTAGCTTCGCAAGTGTTTCGCGAACCTCATTAGTGTCACGTTGTAGCCAGCTCTTTAAATTATCAATATCGTTGGCATCAAGATATTGATAAGAAGGAAGGTCTGCCAGCTCTGCAAGAATAGCTTCGCTTATAGACATATTTATTTTCTTGCTTACTTCTGTCTGGTGGTTGATAACGTTTTTATTTAACTTAGTAACAATATCATCTGAAAACCCAGCGTCCGTAAGCTGTTTGACAAAGTTAGCGCGGGTTATTTCCGTAGATGATGGATTGTTTGCCAAGCCTTCGACGAACTGCTTCCGCGTTTCTACAGATTTAGAGTCTTGATCGCTAACGACCTTGTCCATAATTTTAGCCGACACGCTATCGGTCCAAGTGAAAGCATCCGCCTGCTGCGACATGACCCCGGTGGCCCCCAGCGCCGTAACAAACATGGCTGCCGCTGCAAGCTTGGTGGCCCAGCCGCCCGCGCCACCGGCTACCATTTCTAGCTCGTCCGGCGAGAGCTCTGCCAAGTTGGCTTTTTCTGCTTCGCGTAGCTTCTCCAAAAATTCTGAGAAATCTTCTCGGGTTAAGTCGGTAAATTTTGTTTTTGCTAGTTCATATTTTTCCTCGTCGGTGCCTTGCGAGGAAAAAGCAAGGTTAAATGCATCATCTGTTGCTAAAAGTTTCGCTAATGAGACCAAATTTTCTTTCATCTTATCATCTCCACTTCCTACAATTATAGCTTTAAACCTAAAATTTATTGTGCACCTCCTGGCCCAGACTTATAATATCACTAATTGGCTAAAATGTCAACACTTTTTTGCTAACGACCTTGAGATTTATGTGACGTTCTGATCGTGACAGATCGTCAGGAGTTCCGCCGAGATTTTCTAGAAGTTCACGGAGTACAAGTTTTGATGTCGCAACAAGCGACGAGGATGACCTGTTGATTGGGAGTGTCAGTTAAATAATTAAACAAGGTGTAATAGGAAAAAAAGGGCTGTGCAGATATGTATAAATACAAAAAATGTCAAGCGAGCGAGTACACAAGAGCCGAATTTGTAAAGGGCGAGCAACGGTACAAATGTAGGCATTGCTAAGTTGCATACATGGCTGCGATTTTTACAAACGGTAAAAGTTAAAATAAACGGCTACTTATGCAGTTTTTTAGAATTGGATTTTACAGGGTTTTTGCTTGCATATACCGGAATTTAGCA
>JAZQMR010000243.1:0-5933 GCA_045543505.1 Acutalibacteraceae bacterium
GCGGTAGTAGGGTCCGCCGCATCAGGCTACGTCACCATCGCACAAAACATTGGCGATAATTAGAGAATAGACCCCTTAGGGGTCTATCTTTAATTGCGGCGTAGAAGGCAAAAGTGAATTTTATTAAAATGAGAACGTGTGTGTTCTAAGATCATCTAAAAAAGTTTTGTGTTATTCCACGCCGCAATTAGGGATAGTACCCTAGCACATTATTGCTCAAAGGAGGTGGGTGTTATGAGCAAAAAGAAGAAGAATCGCGTTAGGATTCCGCCCGTCACCACTCGTGACAGGCACCACATTTGTTTCACTAAAGCTAAGTGGAACAAGGGCTATGCGAAGGCAATCTGCAACGCGTTCGTCAGGTATGTCCCCGTGGTATACCACCGTGAGCTTCACGCTCGTCTTAGGTCTGTGCCTGTCCCGGACAATGCCCTTCTCAGAGCGGCATGGGGTAAGTATCAAGCAAACAAGATTGAGATTGACAGCTACGATGTAGCCCGCGCGGCCGCATGGCTGTATGTGAATATCCCCGACGAAGCATTCAGAAAGGCAATGCAGTTCCAGGTGGACTTCTTCGCGACCAAAAACCTCCCCTAAGGGAGGTTTTCTTTTTAGGGCGCCTAAACACTGCGTGGTAATATAAAGATATGGATAAAGAAACCTATACATTTGAGGACCGAGTCTACGTCAACCCAGAGACGTCTCGGGATGAGCAGCTTGGTTTTATTGAGAAATTACGCGGCCTCCAGCAGGAAGGCGCGGAAAAGATCGAGCGCGATACGCATAATCTTGGCACCGATGTTACGCCGAACTTAGGTGGACTGAATGGCGCAGAGGCATTATGGTCTGGGCAATATGTTACCCCAAAGGTTGAATCTATGGTTAGCGGTTTGCGTACAGCCGCGCAGGCGCAAGCACTAAACGATGTGTTGTCTAATTACCAGGCGCAGATGAAACAGCGCTATAACGAGGCTTATAGGGCTGCACAGAAACGCGGCAACGGCGGCACCGGTGGTACTGGCAAAAAGAATGGTGACAACACCGAAGGCGAGGTAGAGTGGAAGAAGAACAATACCGATACTGGGGTAACCGTTGGCAGCAAGGAATTTGCTGGGTCTAAAGTAAAAGACTTGAGCAGCACGAAAACATACGATATCGTCGAGAATGGTAAAAAATATGGTCCTGTCATTATTAAGAGAGATAGGGACGGCAATATCGAGTACATCCAGGCTCAAGGTATTAAGTACGACGGCAAATATGCTCAGAGTGCATGGGATACAAACTTCTCGAAACGTAATCTGGTCGAAAGGTAGAACGCTATGGATAATTCTGAAGGTATTTGGGGGGTAGACTGGAGAGACCAATACAGGGATAATACGCCTGACAAGACTGCCTATAATTATTATGATGAGAATGGTAAATTTATTGGCAGCGGTTGGGTAGATAAGGGCGCTGAAGACCCGGTTGGTAAAAAGGTATACAAAGATGAGAATGGGACCTATAGCACTGCTGCACCGGCTCCAAAAACCAATGTTTATATCGACAAAGTAAGCGGTAAAATTACGGTTGAAGCGCCAGATTATGTGCTAGAGAGGGAGGGTTTTAAAGGCCAGCTTGAAAATACGCTAAAGACGCTTTCTCGGTATTATAAGGTTGACAAAAATTATAAGATACCGATGCAAGACGGGGGCAGTAAGACTGTCCAAGAAATTATTACGGAGCTCAATGACCCAAATAATGAGGAGAGCATTGCCGCATACGCAAAAGTCGTTAATGATATGCGCAAGCAGGAGTATGGCTATAGCGACGGCAAGAAGAGTTATAAGGGAGATCGCACCATATATGGGATTGGCGACAATGTAACCCTTGATGACAAATACTTCTCATACCGTAATGCCATCGCGTTGGGTGATGACCTGAAAGATAACACTAGGCAATCTATCCCGAAGCAGTTGGCGGAAGCCGCCTTTTTGCGCGCGCTTAAATCATACGATAAAGATACTAGCACAGTAGAATATAAAGACCTCATGGAAAATGGGTGGAACCGTGATAAACATTCCGATGAAGAATTACAGGCCCTCAACGACGCTCTTGAAGCGTATTTTGCTAGGGGAAACTATAAAGACACTGATGAGCTTGCTAGAAATATTGCCCTGTACGAGTTTATGAGAGGTCGCGATCCAGACGTGAACTGGTTGCGCAACGTGTTCGAAACTACGGGACGTGCTTTCCAGGGGGCGGGAAGATTCTTTGGCGACACCTTAGCATATGGTGGGGCTGACATTGTTGTCGGGCTTGAGCATGCAGCCACGGATATAAATAATTTCTTGCATAATAGCGACGTTAAGTCTAAAGGCCTTCTAGAAAAAGGCTTTGATAAAATGCTTGATGACTGGGAGACATTTAAGCAAAATGAGCTAGAAGATATTGGTCTTCTATCTGACGCACAAGCTGGCGCGATAGAAATCGGCTATGGAATTGCCAAACTGGCTACATTGATTGCTGCGGGTAACTATTTGAGCAATGTGGCGAAGGGGGCTGCGGCGTCATTAGGCGCTGCGACTAAAAGCGCTGCTGCGGCGCGTAGCGTTAGCAATGTGGCTACGGCGATAGCCGCATCTGGTAAAGTGACCGAAAGTTCATTAGCCGCGCTCAGCACGGTAAACACTTTAGGCTCTCTAGCTGAAGGCATGGGGGTTATCGCTAAGATTGCTAGTCCAGAGACGCTCGCTGGGATGGCGAATGTCATAACGCTCTTAACAGAATCCAAGGTCGCCAGCGCAGTTATTGGTTTGGTCGGGGAGACCTTCGGTGAAAGTATCACTGCTAACCCACAATTATTCTACAAGGTTGTTAGCTCTAGGGACTTGAACGATGAGGCCAAGCAGGAGTTGTGGGATGACTTCTTAGGTAACTCGATTGGTTTAGTCAGCGGTCTCTATATTGGGAAACAGCTCGTAAAAGCTGGCCAGACCGCAACTGGGCGCGCAGTTTCACATAATGCCTCAGTTTTGATAAATAGGATTTCGACAAAAGTTGGCGAGCTGAGGGCTAAACTGCAGTACAAGATTTCAGGCTTTAACGATGTAGATAATTACATAAAAGCCCTTATTAAAAACGGCAGAGTGAATAAAGCTGACGCAATCTTCATTCGTGAGATGTTACGCGTTGCGCACAAAGAGGTCGCCGATTCTGACTTTGTGAAAATTCTCGGTAAGTCCAAGGACGAGATACTCGAACAATTAGGCGAGGTCGAAGAATCAACGATGAAGTTGATGGCGATGAATAATGCTATCGACGAAATGCGAGCCCGCGGTAAAAGTATCGCTGCTGACTGGTATTTATCTGGAAACTGGGAGGACTTCTCTGGGGCAGACAAGGCGCTTCAGGACGCTTACGACGCTTTATTTAAGGCGGAGAAAGCCGCCAATATTTCCGATTTTCGTAAGGTTGGCAAGTACGCTGTGTCGCAAGAAACGTCTAACTATGTTCAAGCTATGGCAAAGCGTGACATTATTGATAGCATCCTCGAGAATGGGAAGGGTCTTAGCCCCAGCAAGATTAAAGGTTTTACGGAAGAGCGCGAGTATTTGACAGAGATTATCTCTAAATATGAAAGCAGCGCCACTGATGAGATGAAGACCGCCGCTAAGGAGCTTCTAAATAAAGAGCGCCAATGGACTGCTACCGCGAATAATCTATTGATGAAAGAGGGTCTTCTCGACGAAGAATACATTAACGGCCTGCGCGAAAGCGGCTTATGGGGCGAGAACGGCGAGCTATATGTGCCTATTTTCCGCGAACAAGACTTAGAGAATATAAATGCCGTACGTATTAACCGTATCCATAGGGATATGACAGAAACACCGTTCCACTATGCTGCTGGCGCGAAAGGCGACTTCCTTGATCCGGTCGCAGCTTCGCGCCTTTATATGCGTCGCTTCGCTGATATGAAAGCTCGCCAAAACGTGGCTAAGGTGTATACAAGTTTGAAAAATGCTAAAAGTGAATTGCTGTTTGACGGCGAAACTACAAGCTATGTACGCGATGTGAATAAGGAGGTACAGAGGGCGGCTATCAAAGAGATGAAGAGCGCTGCTGCTGATATGGCCAAACAAATTCGAGCCAGCAAATTCACGGATGAGTTCCTCGATAGAGCGGCGCTTAAATATAAGCTCGGCGGCGCAGAAAGAAAGATGACCAGTGCCCAGAAGGGGCTTGCTAATGAGCTGACTAAAACTGTAGCCGATACTAAGGTTACTAACCCAATGTATGTCAAAGCTATTACCGGTGGGACAGACGAGATTACCCAGAACGGCATGGTTATTACTTCGTATGGCATCGATAACACAACGGCTGATGGTATATGGAAAAGCGGCCTTGAGTATTATGGCAAGGAAAGCGGCGTTGACATGTCGAACATGTCAGTTAAAGATTATGTTTTGAACAACTATTCTAGGTTGCCAAAAAATACTCGTTCGCTTATCGCCGGCCGTATCGAGTTGAACAACGAGCTTAAAAGTAGTGCGTTCCTCAAAAATGCAACGCCGTCAGACGTCAACGATGTTGTTTATCTTAAGACTGGGCACAAAACTTTGGGTGAAGCTCTATCAGCTGAAAACTTTGATGGCATGACCAACGCCCAGAAGAAAAAGATGTTAATCAGCATCTTTGGGAAGGAAAAAGGTACGGAGATTTGGGACAGCGCTACCGAATTAACGCACGGCGCTCCTCAAACTAAGGCTGTCGCGGGCATTGACAAGGAGATCATCACCAGGGCTGAGCAGGAACAGGCGCTCGCCGATGAATTAGATAGATTGCGCGATTTACGTGCGCATCGCGGACGCAAAATGTCAGATGATGATTTGGCGCTGCTGAATAAGTACAAAGGTGTTAGAGAGAAGGATTTGCCAGAAGTCACTGATACTGCGCGTAAGGCGCTTACTAGGGCTGAGGACGCTTACAAGGCTGCAACTGAGGCGGCAGAGCTGCCTGATATTACCGCGATGAGAGAAGGCCAAGAGGCTAGCGTTAATGCATTGAGGCAAGCCGCCAGAGAAGAGGCCGACCTCGCAGCTGAGGTTGAACGTGTAAAGTTCTTGCGTGGGAATAAAACAGCAAAGACCACTAAGGCAGATGACGAGCTATTAAAGAAATGGATGGGGAAAAACTTACCAGAAGTGTCCAATGAGGCCAGGATGAAATATAACCTGTCGTTCGGCAATAAAGACTACGCGACTGAGTTCTCGCCTGGCAATGCCGCGTTCATGTCTGAGGGACAGAAGCAGGCTACAGAGGGGGCAGAGCTGGCAGTCAAGAACGCTCAGAACAGCGTAAACTCCGAATCGGTGCGCATGGCTATTGCCTTAGACGAATACGGTAACGATATAGCTGCGGATGGCACGCAGGGTCTCAATTATACGGACCAGCTTATTGTAAACAACTACGCGCAAGAGTTACAGACCGGCGTAAGCAGGAACGTGTGGCAAGGTGGCGAAAAGACGTGGGACGAGATTGTGGATTTTGACCCAGACTTTGAGCGGACTGTTCAGCGTAGTATTATCGCCTTTGACCCGAATTTTAAGAACACAGACGAGGCGCAAGATGTAGCTAAGCGATTTATCCGCGAGAACTCTATGGCTAAGGTTCAAATGAATTTAGCCAAATCTCAGGGCGACATCGAGACTATCTCTAAAGCACTTGGTATGAAGGAGGAAGAGGTTAACAAGGTGCTCGATGATATTAAAAATGAATACATCGAAAAAATCCTTGAACGCCCAGCTACAAATAAAAGTATTTCTACCATCTGTAAATACCACGGCCTAGATGAAGATTTTGGCAAAGAATACTATGCCCTTATGGGATCTATGTCATCTAAGGCAGATTTGCGCGACGCGTTGCACAAAGAATTTAAAGCCGCGCTCAAAGAAAAG
>JAZQMR010000244.1:0-1738 GCA_045543505.1 Acutalibacteraceae bacterium
ACCTGTTTCACAAGCGCTCGCCATCTGAACTATCGCCCGTGAAATCGCCGTTCCTCCTGCATGAGATTCTAAACCAAGAGACGAGAGCGCCGCTGCAACGCCTAAAATATCGGCTTCAGTCATGCCGACTTGAGTTCCGGCCGCCGAAATATTTAGCGCCATCTCGGTAATTTCTGATTCTGTGGTTGCAAAGTTGTTGCCGAGCTCAACGATGGACGAACCTAATCTATCGAAGTTTTCTTGATTCATGCCCGTAATGTTCGCGAGCCGAGAGAGCGCTGTTGCGGCTTCCTGAGATGTTAAATTCGTTGTGACGCCGAGGTGAGCCATAGTTTCCGTAAATGAAAGCAAATTTTCATTTTTTATGCTAAGCTGGCCGGCAGCTTCGGCAATCGCAGCCAGCTCCGATGCGGCCACTGGCATCTGCGTCGACATCTCGCGAAGTCCAGATTCAAACTGTTCGAACTCTTCTTCCGTTGCATCGACAGTTTTTCGGACGCCGGCAAACGCACTCTCAAAATTAAGGCCAACGGTAACAACTGATTTGGCAAGGTCAACAATTTCTCGGCCCAATCGTTTTATGGCATCACTTGCTAAATTTGCGACAACACCTTTCATTACGGTAAAACCTTGGCTTAGCTTCGAGCTGTGATTTTTAGTGTTATTCATCTCGTCGCCGAGCTGACTTGTGGCCTTTTCGGCGGCGTTTAATTTATCTTTATTTTCCTTAATGTCGCTGTTTAAAGCCTTTATCTGCGCCGCTAAACTTCTCGCCTCGGCGCTGTTTTTGCCCTACTCGAGAACTACATTTTTATACGCAGTTTGCAGAGATTTTAACTTTGAGCCTTGCTCAGATAGTTCAGCATTTAACTTATCAAGCGGAGCCTTTGATTTTTCAAGCTGCGAATTTACGTCTTTTAAGCTGCGCTCCATCTTAGAAAGTTCGGCCTCTGCCTTGTTTAGAGAGACTTTCCAGCCGTTGGTTTTCTTGTCATTCTCGCCATACTTTTCACTGGACTGTGCAAGCGCGCTTTTTAAAACAGCAACTTTTTCTTTTTGCTTTTCAATTTGGCTGCTTAAAAGTTTGCTCTGAGAAGTAAGGGCGGAGGCTGACTTATCGTTTTTATTAAACTCAGCAGTTACTTTGCTCATCTCCGAAGCCAAAACTCGTAAATTTGAATTTATTTGTTTAAGAGCTTCTCTGTAGGCTTTCTCGCCTTCAAGCTTAATCGTTCCGCCGAATGTATTTGACCCGGCCATTTTCCTCACCTCCTCACTCAGTCTGGTAACCACTCATCTTTGCTTGATGCAGTGATTTTTTCATCTTTAAAAAGCTGTTGTTGAACGCAAAAATTGTGATACGCTCGAAAGTGCTTGTATAAAAGGCTCCACTTCCGTAGCGTCATATGACCGACTTCTTTTTCGATAAAGCCGAGCATTTTGGTTCCCACAAACAAAATCCAGGAAAAATCCACTGGAATAGCTTTTGAAACATTTTTGCCCGCAGTTAAGGATTCTGCGGGCTGGTCACGTTTTTTTCTGTTTCGTCCACGCTGTCTGATATCGTCGCCATAATCTTGTTTGCAGCTCCAGAAAGCCCGATTTCAGTCAAGATTCTGCCAGCTTTTTTCGCGGTTATTGCTTTTCGTTTTTCGCCGGTTTTTTCAGCTTCGATTTCTAAACCCTCGTTAATTGCTTCGGTAATAAAAAATTTCAAAGCTTTTATATCTGGCTCTCC
>JAZQMR010000245.1:0-4156 GCA_045543505.1 Acutalibacteraceae bacterium
GGGCGGGCCGAAGCCCCTCGCGGGGCCTCCGGCGCCTCGCGGCGCCACTAGATCTAACCTCGGGCACTCCATCTTATTTCGACGAAGGTTAATTTTAAGCAAAGGTTAATTTTCGAACGACATTAAATTTGCGTGCTTGAGGTAGGCGTTGATGAAACCATCCAAATCGCCGTCCATCACAGCGTTGACGTTACCCATCTCGAAATTCGTGCGATGGTCTTTCACGAGGGTGTATGGCATAAACACATAGGAGCGAATCTGCGAACCCCAGGCGATATCCTTTTGCACGCCTTTGATGTCCTCGATTTTCTCCAAATGCTCACGTTCTTTTATCTCGACGAGCTTCGACTTCAGCATTTTCAAGGCAACTTCCTTATTCTGATGCTGACTGCGCTCATTCTGGCACGCCACGATGATACCGGTCGGCAGGTGAGTCAAGCGAACCGCGGAGGAAGTCTTATTGACGTGCTGACCGCCGGCGCCGCTTGCGCGAAACACATCCATTTTGATGTCGTCGGGAGAGATTTCCACCGTGATGTCGTCGTCGATTTCCGGCATGACCTCGAGCGAGGCAAAGGAAGTGTGACGTCGCCCCGAGGAGTCAAACGGTGAAACCCTAACCAGCCTGTGGACGCCCGCCTCGGACTTCAAGTAGCCGTAGGCATTCAGGCCCTCCACCAAGATGGACGCGCTCTTGAGGCCAGCCTCTTCGCCGTCGAGGTAGTCAAGGGTCTTCACCTTAAAGTTATGCCGCTCGCCCCAGCGGTAGTACATCCGGTAGAGCATCTCGACCCAATCCTGCGCCTCGGTGCCGCCGGCGCCCGCGTGAAACGTAAGGATGGCATTCCTGGCGTCGTATTCGCCATTAAGGAGGGTCTCCAAGCGTTGAGCTTCAATCTCACTTTGAATCACGCGAACCCCAGAGTCGATCTCCTCGAGCAATGATTCATCCTGCAGTTCGCCAGCCAAGTCAAGGAGTACTTTCGTGTCTTCGTAGAGTGAGATGAGTCGGAGATAGCGCTGCTGTTTTCCCTTGAGGGCGCTAATTTTCTGCAGAATCTTGTGTGAGGTCTCCATGTTGTTCCAAAAATCCGGCTCAGCTGATTTCTTCTCAAGCGCTTGAATTTCCTCCGCAATTTTCGAAAGTCCAATCGCCTCAGCCAAGTCCTTCAGCTCGCCCGACATGTCATCGACGGCCAACCTCAGCTCATCCAACTGCAGCATAACATCCCCCCACAAAGTATCTACACACAGTCAATTATACCAAAGCAGCGCCCGCCTGTAAAGGAGAATATTGGAAATGCGCAGCCATCTAGCCGCGCATATAACTTAAACTTAAACTCAACCTTAAGTTTGAAGTGCCCTTAGCTTATTCGCACGCGGCCGCGAGGCCAAAGAAAATAAATTTTTATTTTCTTTGTGGCCCATAGCCCAACGAAGTTGTGCTATGGGCTGGCCGAAGGCCCTGCGGGCCTTCGGCGCCTCGCGGCGCCCAGGTTTGATCAACACCCTCTTCCTCGAGAGGTAGTGTTGACAACTCCATTACGATTAAGTTAAAATAAATTCTGTAAAGCAAATCAGCTTTACACTGTTTCGATTGAGGTGAGTTCTGTGGAGAAGAATCTCGAGGTTTCGACGCTTTTGGATTTTTACGCAGACCTCTTGACTGAAAATCAGCGGCAAGCTTTGAGTCTGTACTACAACGAGGACTTTTCTCTCGCGGAGATTGCGGAAAATCAGGGGATTACTCGGCAGGGAGTGAGGGACACCGTTCAAAAGGCGCAGGTACAGCTTTTTGAGCTGGAGAAAAAATTGCACTTGGCGCAACGATTTAATGAAGTGCAAGAAAAAGCGCAAGTGATACTCGAAAGTGCGGAGAAAATATTGTTGGCAAATAATCTTGACTCTGTAAAAGCGCTTGCGATTGGGATAAAAAACGCAGCAAAATCGATTCAAAAAGAACAGTAAAGGGGTGCTTGTATGGCTTTTGAGGGGCTCTCGGAAAAATTAACTTCGGCGTTCAAAAAGCTTCGCTCCAAGGGCAAGCTCTCGGAAAAAGACGTTCGCGACTCCATGCGTGAGGTTCGGCTTGCGCTGCTGGAGGCCGATGTGAACTACAAGGTGGCGAAGGACTTCACTGACAAGGTCGCAGAGCGCGCCATCGGCGAGGAAGTCATGCAAAGCCTGACTCCGGCGCAAATGGTGGTGAAAGTCGTCAACGAGGAGCTCGTCGAGCTGATGGGCGCCTCGCAAAGCCGCCTGAACACAGCCTCTGCGCCGCCGACGGTAATCATGATGTGTGGACTGCAAGGCTCCGGAAAAACCACACACTCCGGCAAATTGGCCTTGGCGCAAAAGAAAAAAGGCCACAGGCCGTTGCTGGTCGCGTGCGATGTGTACCGTCCGGCAGCGATTAAGCAGCTGCAAGTGGTGGCCTCGCAGGCCGGTGTGCCGTTGTTCGAGATGGGCCAGGATAATCCAGTCAAAATCGCGAAAAAAGCCATTGCGCACGCTAAGGACCACGGCAACGACATCGTGATTCTGGATACCGCCGGACGCTTGCACATCGACACCGAGCTGATGCAAGAGTTGGCCGACGTCAAAAAAGAGGTGAGCCCGACCGAGATTTTGCTCGTCGTGGACGCCATGACAGGCCAAGATGCGGTCAATGTTGCAAAGTCATTCAACGACTTGCTGGAAATCTCCGGGGTAATCTTGACCAAGCTTGATGGCGATACTCGAGGCGGTGCGGCGCTGTCTGTTCGAAAAGTAACCGACAAGCCGATAAAATTCGTCGGCACCGGCGAGAAGCTCACAGATTTAGAGGAGTTTCATCCGGACAGGATGGCCTCGCGAATTTTGGGCATGGGCGACATGCTTTCGCTCATTGAAGAGGCGGAAAGTAAGCTCGATCAGCAAAAGGCTGAGCAGATGGCTGCTCGCCTAATGAAGAACAAGTTCGACTTGGAGGACCTCCTCGAGCAAATGAACCAGATTAAAAATATGGGCTCGTTGAAGTCGATTATTTCCAAGATTCCCGGCATCGCGCAGAAGGTTAACGACGAGGACATCGATGACCGGCAGATTGATCGACTATGCGCGATTATATTGTCCATGACGAAAAAAGAACGCCAGAAGCCCGATATCCTCAATGCTTCGAGGAAAAAACGTATCGCGAAAGGTTCCGGCATGAAGGTCGAGGATGTCAACAGCTTGCTTAAGCGCTTTGAGCAGATGCAAAAAATGATGAAGCAATTCTCTGGTACGAAGGGCAAAAAGGGCCTTATGAAAATGGCTGGATTGCCTGGCTTGGGTGGATTTAGTAAGCTTAAGTTTTAGATGGGGGTTGATCAGATCCTGGGGCGCCGCGAGGCGCCGAAGGCCCGCAGGGCCTTCGGCCAGCGCAGCACTCAACGGAGTTGAGTGCTGCGCCACAAAGAAAATATTATTTTCTTTGGCCTCGCGGCCGCGGCTAAGCCAAAAGAAAGTTCTCAAATTGAGGGCAAATCTAAGCTTTTATTTTAATAATTTTGTGTTCATCCAGAGGGTAAATGTTGCCTTGTGGTGAAATATATATCAAATTTCGGAGGTGAATTTAATGGCAGTTAAGATTAGACTACGTCGCATGGGCGCGAAGAAGGCTCCTTTTTATCGCATCGTTGTTGCCGACTCGAGATTCCCGAGAGACGGCCGCTTTATCGAGGAGATTGGCTACTACAACCCGCTTAAGAACCCTGTCGACTTGAAGGTGAACGCGGAGAAGGTTACCGAGTGGATATCAAAGGGCGCTCAACCGACCGACACCGTTAAAGCTTTGTTGAAAAAGCATGACATCTTAAAGTAACCGGGGGAATTGTCTTTGAAAGAGTCATTGAGAGAGTCGTTTAAACAGTTGCTGCTAACGTTGGTGAAGGGACTAGTCGAAAAGCCGGACCAAATTTCCATCGAGGTCGGTGAGCCCACCGAGCGAGGCGTTACTGTTTATCGGTTGCACGTTGCGCCCAGCGACATGGGTCGAGTCATCGGTAAGCAAGGCCGCATCGCAAAGGCAATCCGTATGGTTATGCGCTCGTCGGCGTCGAGAAAAAGACAAAAAGTTGCGGTTGAAATCGCACAAGAGTAATTACTTAAGTGGCAAGGATCGGAGGGCCTGATG
>JAZQMR010000246.1:0-2594 GCA_045543505.1 Acutalibacteraceae bacterium
TGGCCGAAGGCCCTGCGGGCCTTCGGCGCCTCGCGGCGTCCATGTGCTTGATGAGGACTTCCCAAGGTTTAGCTTATCGCGATCGCTTCTAAGTATATTCGATGATCTTTTTGAATATTGATTGGATAAACCTATTTTTAAAACTTAAAATTCGTGACTAAGCAATATTTAGGAGGTATGAGTTTTGAGGTATGGTAAATCTGTCAGCAAGGAAAACGATGTCAGTCTTGCGCTAAAGGCGACCCTTTTCGGGGCAGCCATCGGCGCCGTTGTTTGCGCAGCGTTTTTGTTCTTGTTTGCGTTTCTGTTTGTGGCGGTCAAGTCTATCCCTCAACCGATGATTCAATGGCTTGCCGTGCTTTGTGCCGCACTTGGAGCTCTTGCGGCTGGCTATGCGGCAACTAGAATCTACGGCTCAAAAGGCCTTATGTTTGGCGCTTCGGCGGCGATGACTCTATTCGTGATGCTAACCTTGATTGCCTTTATCATCTCGCGGGATAAATTTACTTACATAACCTTGATTCGACTCCTCGCGATGACCCTTTCAGGAGCAATCGGTGGCATTTTGGCCGCAAATAAGAAAAAACGCAAATAAATTTGAATTTTTGCGCTGACTATGGTATACTTCGAGATAGTTTTTGAGAAAAAGAGGTGTGTTTTGATGAAACATGTGAAAACTTTGAATAAAGCTAAACTTAAGGAAAGCGCGAAAAAGGGCGGCTGCGGCGAGTGCCAGGCCTCTTGTCAGTCGGCGTGCAAAACGTCTTGCACTGTCGCTAACCAGACTTGCGAGAAGTAAAATCGCATATTTGTATCGAGCTTTAGGGGTGGAAGTGTTCACTTTCCGCCTCTATATTTTATTGCGCTCGCTAAGGTGCGAAAAAGGAAAAGGTCTGATCAGACCTAGGGCGCCGCGAGGCGCCGAAGGCCCCAAATGGGCCTTCGGCCACACAGAGCGCAACGAAGTTGGGCTCTGGGTTACAAAGAAAATAAAAAATTATTTTCTTTGGCCTCGCGGCCCGCGCAGAGCTATAGGCAAGAAGAAAGCCCTTGATTGAAATGCCCATTGAAAAATAATTAACCTAGGTAGGAGCAAAATTTTATGATTCACAAGTACAAATTGAACGGCTACAACATGGTTCTCGACGTAAATAGCGGCGCGTTGCACGTGGTTGACGACCTCGCATATGACATTTTGGATTTTACCGAGGAAAATATGCACGAGAGTCTCAGCGATGAAGCGCTTGATGCCTTGAGTGAAAAATATGAAAAAAACGACATCCTTGAGACATACGCGGAGCTGTATGAGCTCTACAAGGACGGGCAGCTGTACGCCGAGGATGACTATGAGAAATTCGCTTCGATGATGGTGAACTCGCCGGTCAAGTCGATGTGCCTGAACATTTCTCACGATTGCAATCTCCGCTGCGAGTACTGCTTTGCGGCGAAGGGCGACTTCGGTACTGGCCGCGAGTTAATGCCTTTGGAGGTCGCCAAAAAGGCTATAGATTTTCTCATTGAGAAGTCGGCGAACAGGCACAATCTGGAGGTGGACTTCTTTGGTGGCGAGCCATTGATGAACTTTGACGTCGTGAAGAAAACCGTCGAGTACGCGAGGAGCATCGAGAAGCAGTACAATAAGAATTTTCGCTTCACGATTACGACGAACGGGATCCTGCTGACGGACGACAAAATTAACTTTATTAACCGCGAGATGTCGAATGTTGTGCTCTCGCTCGACGGCAGAAAAGAAGTCAACGACAAGCTGCGAGTCTCGCCGAATGGCCAAGGCTCATTTGATGCGATTGTCCCGAAGTATCAAAAACTCGTAAGGGAGCGCGGCGACAAGGACTACTATGTGCGCGGCACCTTCACGAGGAACAACCTTGACTTCACGAATGATGTCATAAAGATGGCCGAGTTGGGCTTTGATCAGCTTTCCATTGAGCCGGTCGTTTCCGACGAAAAACTCGATTACTCCATCAAGGAGGCCGATTTGACTAGGGTCTTCGAAGAGTATGAAACCTTGGCAAAAGAGATGATTAAGCGCAAGAAAAACGGCAAATGCTTTAACTTTTTCCACTTCATGATAGACTTGGACCAAGGTCCATGTGCGATAAAGCGCCTGCGCGGGTGCAGCTGCGGAAATGAATACATAGCCGTGACGCCGAACGGCGACATTTATCCGTGCCATCAGTTTGTCGGCCACGAGCAGTGGAGGATGGGCAACGTCGTCGAAAACACCTTCAGCAACGAGATAAAAAATCAGTTTGCCAAGACGAACGTCTATACGAAGGAAAAATGCAAAAATTGCTGGGCAAAGTTCTTCTGCAGTGGCGGCTGCAACGCGAACAGCTGGCAATATGAAGGCGACATCGCGAAGTCGCACAACATCTCCTGCGAACTTGAGAAAAAACGCCTCGAGTGCGCCTTGATGATGAAAGCCGCGATTGACACCCCTAGCTAAATCTTGCTACAATGAAAAGGTAAATGCGTTTGTTTTGGGGTGCGTTTTTCGGGAAAGCTCCAGCAAAGGCCCCGGCGAACCGCCACTTGTGGCGGTTCGCCGGGAATCAACTCTTTAGAGTTGATTC
>JAZQMR010000247.1:0-9291 GCA_045543505.1 Acutalibacteraceae bacterium
CCAAGAGCCCAACAACGTTGCGCTCTTGGATGGCCGTCAGGCCCTACGGGCCTGACGGCGCCTCGCGGCGCCCCTGGGCTTGATTCGGGCTTTTCCACATGTTACCTAAAGACAAAATAGGTGTACTTTGGGCAAGTGCACCTACTCTGTTGCATTTTATTGTTCAAATCTAGTTGTATAGCGGATATTTATCACAAATCTCGCTGACTGCATTTTTTATGTATTGTTTATTATTTTCGAAGTCTCTAACCGCAAGGGTGATAAACTCTGCGATTTGCTTCATATCGTCCACACCAAGGCCGCGAGTCGTGACAGCGGCGGTGCCGATGCGAATTCCGCTCGTGATGAACGGGCTGAGCGGCTCATTCGGGATGGTATTCTTGTTCACAGTGATGCGCACCTCGTCGAGGCGAGTCTCCAGCTCCTTGCCGGTCACGCCGGTGCCGCGCAGGTCGAGCAGCGCGAGGTGATTGTCCGTGCCGCCAGAGACGAGAGTGAGACCGTTGTCGAGCAGGGCTTGCGCAAGGGTTTTGCAGTTCTCAACGACCTTTTTGTTGTAGTCTTTGAACTCGGGTTTAAGTGCCTCGCCGAAGCAAACCGCCTTCGCCGCGATGATATGCATCAACGGGCCGCCCTGCGTGCCGGGGAAAATGGCCTTATCGATGGCTTTGGCGTACTTCTCCTTGCAAAGAATCATGCCGCCACGCGGGCCGCGCAAGGTCTTATGCGTCGTCGTCGTCACGAAGTCCGCAAACGGCACAGGATTCGGGTGCAAGCCGCTCGCGACAAGGCCCGCAATGTGCGCCATATCGACCATCAAGTAGGCGCCAACCGAGTCCGCAATTTGCCTAAACTTTTCAAAGTCAATAATCCTCGGATATGCGCTTGCGCCGCAAACAATCAGCTTTGGAGCGACTTCTTTGGCCTTTTGCGCGACTTTATCATAGTCGATAACGTGCGTCACCGGGTCCACGCCGTACTCAACGAAATTGTAGTACTTGCCGGAGATATTCACGGGCGAGCCGTGCGTCAAATGGCCGCCCTCGGAGAGCGTCATGCCCATAACGATGTCGCCGGGGTTTAAAATCGAGAAATAGACCGCGGTGTTGGCCTGCGCACCCGAGTGCGGCTGAACATTTACGTGCTCGGCGCCGAAGAGCTCTTTTGCGCGCTCCCTCGCGATATTCTCCACAACATCAACATGCTCGCAGCCGCCGTAGTATCTCTTCGCCGGGTAGCCTTCCGCGTACTTGTTCGTCAAAACGCTACCCATCGCGGCCATCACCGCGGGTGTAACGATGTTCTCCGAGGCGATAAGCTCCAAGTTGTTCCGCTGCCGCGCAAGTTCTTCTGTCATGGCGTTCCCGACTGCCGGGTCGTAGTCAACTAAAAAGTCAAGGCTGTTTTTTACATAGTTCATAAAGGTTGTCCTCCTGTGAGTGATTAGATCTATTATAGGGAAGCGAATCGAAGTTGGCAAGTTAATTTGTAGTAAGAAGTCTGGCAAAAAGATGGCTGATAAACGACCTTGGGATTTACTTCCCATAAAATGGCCGTTAAACGAAAATCAGAATCTAAAGTCGATATTGGGCACGGCAAAAAAACATAATGTTTGTGTTTTTGAGTTTAGATTTTTTAGCTTTGTCTGGAGAATGATATGTTTAAATGTTGTTTTCACCTCTTGTAAACAGAACTCCATTAAGAGGCCTCTTCCTTGAAATCTCTGAAATTTTACGCTAGGATAAAATGGAAAGCGATGCAAACGGAGGAATTTTCAGGGCTATGGAATTAAAGGCAAGAAACTACGGGAATGAAAGCATTTCCTCGCTGAAGGGCGCGGATAGAGTACGTAAGCGGCCGGCGGTTATATTTGGCTCGGATGGAATAGAAGGCTGCCAACACTCAGCATTTGAGATTTTGTCCAATTCAATTGACGAGGCGCGTGAGGGCTTTGGCAAAGAGATAACTGTCACTTTATTTGAGGACCATTCGATCGAGGTCGAGGATCATGGGCGCGGCATTCCGGTCGACTTTAACAAGAATGAGAACAAGTTCAACTGGGAGCTTGTTTTTTGCGAACTCTACGCTGGTGGAAAATATAACAACACCTCCGCGCAAAACTACGAATATTCGCTTGGCCTGAATGGCTTGGGCCTTTGCTCGACGCAGTATTCATCGGAATATATGGACGTCGAGATAAAACGTGACGGCTTCATCTACTCGTTGCACTTCGAGAAAGGCGAAAACGTTGGTGGCCTAAAGAAAGAACCTTACAGCGGAAAAGATACCGGCACGAAAATCCGTTGGAAGCCCGACTTTGAGGTCTTTACGGACATCGACATTCAGCCGGAGTACTTCTTGGATATAATCAAGCGGCAAGCCATCGTCAATGCGGGCCTTAAGTTCATTTTTAGGGTTCAAACAGGCGAAACCTTCGAGACTGCAGAATTTATTTATAATAATGGCATCGTCGACCACGTTAGGGAGCTTGTTGGCGAGGATTTCTTGACGCCTGTGCAATTTTGGATGGGCGAAAAAAAGGTTCGCGACCGCGAGGACAAGCCATTCTACAAGACGAAAATAAACGTCTCATTTGCTTTCTCGAATAGGGTGAGCTTGGCCGAGTACTACCACAACTCGAGCTGGCTCGAGCACGGCGGCGCCCCCGAAAAGGCCGTCCGCAACGCCTTTGTCTACCAGATCGACGCCTACCTCAAGCAGAACGGCAAATACACAAAAAATGAGAGCAAAATCACCTTCGCGGACGTCGAGGACTGCCTCGTGATCGTGGTTTCGTCATTCTCGAATGTCACCTCGTACGAGAACCAGACCAAAAAATCTATCACCAATAAGGGCATCCAGGACGCGATGGTCGAGATGTTCCGCCATCAGCTGGAGGTCTACTTCATCGAGAACCCGCTCGACGCCGAGAAAATCGCCGCTCAAGTGCTCGTGAATAAGCGCAGCCGCGAGGACGCCGAGAAAACTCGCCTCAACATAAAGAAAAAGCTGACCAGCAACATGGACATCACCAGCCGCGTGGCCAAGTTCGTCGACTGCCGCAGCCGCGATGTCGCTGAGCGTGAGCTTTTCATCGTGGAGGGCGACTCGGCATTGGGCGCCTGTAAGCAGGCTCGAGACCCGAATTTTCAGGCGATTATCCCGATTCGCGGCAAAATTTTGAACTGCCTGAAGGCCGACTACAACAAGATTTTCAAGAGCGACATCATCACCGACCTCATCAAGGTGCTGGGCTGCGGCGTCGAGATTAAGTCCAAGGCGAATAAGGATCTGGCCTCGTTCGACATCAACCTCCTGCGCTGGAACAAGGTCATCTTGTGCACGGACGCCGACGTCGACGGCTTCCAGATTCGCACGCTGCTCCTCACGATGATATATCGCCTCACGCCAAGCCTCATCGAGGCTGGCAAGGTTTTTATCGCGGAGTCGCCGCTTTATGAGATTAACACCAAGGACGAGACTTATTTTGCCTACACCGAGAAGGAAAAAGACGATTTTATCGCGCAAATTGGCGCGCAAAAATATACGATTCAGCGCTCGAAGGGACTCGGTGAGAACGAGCCTGACATGATGAACTTGACGACGATGAATCCGAGCACTCGCCGCTTGATTAAGGTTATGCCCGAGGACGCCGAGCGGACAGCTCAGATGTTCGATGTGCTGCTGGGCGACAACATCACCGGCCGCAAGGAGTTCATCGTGGAGAACGGCCATCTGTACATCGACGTGGCGGACGTTAGCTGAGGAATGCAAAACAAGATTGTGGAGTGAACAAAGTTGGCATCGAAAAGAAAGACGAATCCGAAAAGTTCAAGTAGTGTGAGTAGAAGTCACGGCGTGATAAATGGCGCCGGCGAAATCGTTGAGCAGAAAATCGCGAACACTCTCGAGCAAAATTATATGCCGTATGCGATGAGTGTCATTCTTTCGCGCGCAATCCCCCAAATTGACGGTTTTAAGCCCTCACATAGGAAATTACTCTACACTATGTATAAAATGGGCCTTCTAGGTGCCTCCAGGACGAAATCTGCGAATATTGTCGGTCAGACCATGAAATTGAACCCTCACGGAGATAGTGCAATATACGATACGATGGTCCGCCTTAGTCGCGGATATGAGGCCTTATTGCACCCGTATGTCGATTCGAAGGGAAACTTCGGTAAATTTTACTCCCGCGACATGATGTGCGCTGCTTCTCGTTACACCGAGGCTCATCTTGATGACATTTGCGAGGAGCTCTTTAAGGATATCGACAAGGACACGGTAGATTTTGTCGACAACTACGATAATACCCTCAAGGAGCCAACCCTTTTGCCGGCGAGTTTTCCGTCGATTTTGGTCAACGCTAACACCGGCATCGCCGTAGGGATGGCGAGCTCGATTTGCCCATTTAACTTGCGCGAGGTGTGCAAGGCGACAATTATGCTGCTAAAGGATCCGGACGCTGACATCTCAAAAGTGCTCTTAGCGCCGGATTTTCCTGGCGGCGGAAGCATCATCTACGACGAAAAGGCCATGCGCGATATCTACCGGAGCGGCCGCGGCGGCGTGAGGGTGCGTGCGCGGTACACCTACGACAAGGCCCAAAATTGCATCGACGTCAGCAGCATCCCTCCGACGACGACTTCCGAGGCGATTATCGAAAAAATTATCGACCTTGTGAAGAAAGGCGCGCTGAGGGAAATCTCGGACGTTCGCGACGAGACGGGCATCGACGGCCTGAAAATTACGATAGACCTCAAGCGCAACACAGACCCGGACAAGCTCATGCAGAAGCTCTACGACGCCACGCCGCTCGAGGACACCTTCTCGTGCAACTTCAATGTGCTCATAAACGGCGCGCCAAAGGTGCTCGGCGTCGCGGCCCTCATTAACGAGTGGATCGCTTTTAGGTTGACTTGCGTGAAGCGGAAAACTGCCTTTGACCTCGCGAAAAAGAAGAGCCGGATGCACCTTTTGGCCGGCCTTAAGAAGATTCTCGTGGATATCGACAAGGCAATCGAGATCATCCGCAACACCAAGGAAGAATCGATGGTCGTGCCGAATTTGATGGAGGGCTTTTCCATCGACGAGGAGCAGGCAGATTACGTCGCGGAGATAAAGCTGCGCCACCTGAATCGCGAGTACATCCTCAACAAGACCAACGAGATAGAAAAGCTCAAGGAGGCCATCGCGGAGCTGGAGGCCATCCTGAATGATGAGTCGCGCATCAAGGAAATCATCGCGCTCGAGTTGTGCAGCGTCTCCGAGAAGTACGGCCGGCCGCGCAAGACGATGCTGATCTACAAGGAGGACATCCCGGCCTTCGAGGCGGTCGACGAGGTGCCCGACTACCCCGTGCACGTATTCCTCACCAAGCACGGCTACCTCAAGAAGATCACGCCGCAGTCGTTGCGCATGAGCGGTGAGCAAAAACTAAAGGATGGCGACAAAATCGCGCAAGCCATCGAGGCGAACAATAACTTTGATCTGTTGTTCTTCACGAACAAACATCAGGTCTACAAGGCCAAAGTCGCCAACTTTCAGGACTCGAAGGCTAGCTTGCTAGGCGAGTTTGTCCCCGTCAAGCTTAGCATGGACGAGGCCGAAGAGGTGCTTTACACGGTCGCGACGAAAAATTATAATGGGAACGTGTTGATTTTCTTTGAGAACGGCAAGGTCGCGAAAATCAGCCTGGAGGCCTACAAAACCAAGACCAACCGAAAGAAGCTCATTAACGCCTACTCGGATAAGTCTAAGGTCGTTGAGATTAAATATTTGCCAGCGGATGGCGACTTAGTTTTGACGTCATCGACCGGACGAATGCTGATTTTGGACACCAACTTGCTGCAAGTGAAAGCGACAAAGGCAACCCAAGGCGTATCCGTTATGAGCCTGAAAAAGGGTCAGCGCTTGCTGAAAGTTGCGGACTTGACGCCTGGAGAAATTGCTAACGAAGAAAAATATCGGCCTAAAAACCTACCTGCGGCAGGCAGTTTACCGAGCTCGAACTCGATGCAGGCAGAGCAATTGACTTTACAATAGGAGGTACCATTGTGAGCATCAAAAAAGACTGGATGGAGCGGCAAATCGAGGCCATCTCCAACACCGTGGCGGCGATTTTATTCGGCAAGGACCAAGTTAAGGCGATTCTCGACATGGACGAGGAGGAGGACGCCGTCGCCGACATGGAGGAGGATCTCCTCGACAGGATGGTCAAAAAGGCGCTCATCGACGGGAACATTAACGAGGCGGAGAATTTGGTTTTTAACGCCATAGACCAAAATAAACGTAACCGCCGGTTGATGATAGCATTGGAGTTTTTCAACGAGGTACATGGCTACGACGAGGAAAAACTAAAGAAGGCGAATTACTCCAAAGAGGAAATCGAGGACGGCATACAGCAGTTGAGAGCGCTGTATGAGTAAAATTTGTGACATATGCAGAGTTTTTAGCGCGTGTAACATGTCCAAGTCGGGCGGCGCCAGCACGGCCGCGATTTTGATCTTGATGTCCAGCCCTTGGCGATTTCGACCGAGATAATGGCGATAATTTTGACGTCTGCATCGCAATTTTACTCAGGCATCTCAACCTTTACCGACGTCTACTCGAACCTAGCCGTCGCAACGCTGGTAAGCCCGAGAAATAAACAAAAAGCGGCGTAAGCTCAACCCTGCTAGCACTCCAAAACCTTCATCGCGGCTATGGTTATGTCGTCGTAGAAGGTTTTATTTTTTGTTGCCTTGTCGAGTAAATAGCTTGCAAAATCTTGAGCACTCTCGCAGGTCCAGCCAGCAAGCTCATATGCCAGCCACTCGTCGCCTTGCGAGACGGCGCCGTCGGAGAACATAAGGACTCGGTCATCATGTGTCAAAAGCTCCTCGCAACTCGCGATATTGATGTCGCTGAGAATGCCGATGGGAAGCGACGACGGCGCATATTTAACCACTTTATCGTTTTTCCTAAGGAGGGTGAGCGGCGCGCCGGCTTTCGTTAGGCTTACGTTGCCTGTGAATAGGTCCGCGCAAAGCAGATCTACCGTCGCAAGGAATTCGTCCTCGGACTTCGCCATCAAGGCGGAATTCGTTATTTTAAGGGCCGTTTTGAAGTTTATGCCAGCCTTCACAAGGCTCTCCAGCACATTGCAGGCCATCGCGCCCTCGACAGCCGCCCGACCACCAGTTCCCATGCCGTCACTGAGCAAAAAAAACATCCGTCCTGAACCGTCATAGAAATGCGTGTAGTTGTCCCCACATAGCGTTCCGCCGTTGCAGACGTGCTGTGCAACGCCCACTTGGATGTCGAAAATCGGCCGCTCGATGAGCTTTATTTTTACTCTGTCTGACACTTGAGTAACACGCGGTTGAGCTAACTTTCTTCCGCACAGCCTCGAGAAACGCCGCTCTAAAGCCAACTTTTTTATCTCAGCCTCTTCGCGAAGGTTAGTTTCAACCTCAATGCTAACTCGACCAAGCTTGTCCTGTTTGCAGACTACCTCAAGCGGGATGATGTCCAAGCACTTTAGCTCGTCGGCAACTTTTTGAGCCAATTCTATATCAAATATGTCGCCAGTTTTAACCTCAGCGGCGATGTCACCGAGCAGAAGTCCGATGTCCGAAAATTGCTCCGACATAAAGCTCCTCACTTGCGAAACGCGCTCTTGCGAGACCTTTTTATCGGCGACCTCGCGATGCAGCTCATTGAGGGTGCCAACAAGGTCACTTGCCCTGTTACAGCGCTTCGTGAAGTTCTGCGGGAAATCATCCACAGCTACCTTGCCGCGCTCAGATAGCTTTGCCCTCACCGCCGAGATGGCGTCGGCCGTGTCGCTGCCCTTGGCGCTAAAGCAAAACGTCTTCAGGCCGCAATTTTCGCATACCTTAGCAACCGCCCGCAAGTAAATCTCCTCGAAGGTGCTCGCACCTGCCAGCGCCAACTTCTCTGACACCATGTCAATCGACTCGGAGATGCCCACCAAGGCCGCGGATGTCGACTCCAACTTCGCGGCGATATTCTCTTTCACCTCGTCGTTGCTATGCGAACTAGGCGCTGGTGAGGAGAACAAACCCATGAATTTTTCGCCGATGTCCTCGTGCAAGAACAAGAAAATCGCACTCGCCAACAAGGTCTCGTACGCGCTTGAGATTATCGCTTCCGGGTTGGCCGACTGGACCGATATGATGAGGCTCGCGGCCATGAACGAGGCGCAGCAGGCGAACCTTCCGAACGAAGCGGCCAGTCCGGCAATCAAGCCGGCGAACGCATACGCGCCCATGATGTGCGAGGGGCTGCTCGCCGCCAGGCCAAGGACCACTCCAGCCGCAGTGCCAGCGATGCTGCCGCCGACAATCCCAAGGTACCTCGCGCAAAAAAGCACCACTAAAATGGATAAAACCTTGCCAACAGAGATGGTGCCAATGGTCACGGAGGCCAGCGAAAGGATGACCGCAAACAACGTCAAGCATATGTAAACCAGGTCGGCTTGTTTGATTTTTTTTCTTTTTGAGCGAAAAGTTCGCATGCTCTCGCTGAAAAAGTACGCGGCACCGCCGGACAACGTGGCCTCAGTTATGTACATCGCAGCCTCGCCGAAGTCGTTGATGTTAGTGATATTGATGGCTAGACCCGTAGCAATCGTACTTGCGAAGGCCAAAATTGGCGGGAAAAGCTTGTGCGACTTAATTGCTGGAAGGTCGTTCAGCGTCCACCGTATGGCGCAAACCGCGATGGCAGTCGAGATGTAGCGGATGCCGATGTTTATCTCCGCCGGCAAAATATAGCCAACAACTGCCCCTAAAAAGCTCGGAAACATATTTTCATATGGCACCGCCGCCAAAAAAGCTGCCCCAAACGGCGCATACATTCCGAAAACCGTCCCCTTCGAGACGAACACGCTCAAAATGAAGTAAATTGTTTTTTCCGCAAGAACACGCGCTTGCCGCTCCGGCACCAAGTTTTTTATCGACTCCTGAGTCGCTGTGATTAAATTTGTAGTTTTCATTTTCGCCGAACCCCACCCCAAATTCAGGCATATTTCCGCCCGTATCGTAATAGAATTATATCTTGCCCTTACGGTCAGAGCCTGTCTTAACGTGGTGGAGGTTTTTGGCTTTTTCTGGCATGTTGCCACGAGAAAAGGATGAGATGTTTGGGTGGAGCAGCATTGGAAGTATCGCAGTTTGCTTGAAAGTTTATTGACTATACGATCCGATAAATGGCTAATGTAGCAAAGTTAACAAATTGAAATTGAAAATGGTGCTGCAATTTCAGTTGACAAAATGATGCAGACTT
>JAZQMR010000248.1:0-5546 GCA_045543505.1 Acutalibacteraceae bacterium
AAATAAATAAAAATTTATTTTCTTTGGCCTCGCGGCCGGCAGCGGCTAAGTCAAAAAGAAGATCTAAAAAACGCAATGTAAACACTGACAAAAGGAGCAGCAAGATGGCGACTAAGGGGAAAAGGCCGGACTACAACGACAATTTTGATGGCTCGAGCAGCCGCAACATATATAGCCATAGCAAGCGCAGCGGGAAACATGGCGTACAGCTGGGCGCGAAAACGCTACGCAACAGGAAGATCATTCTTTCTTTCGCGATAATTTTGTCGCTCTTACTCGGTCTACTCGGAGGCCTTTTCCTGTACGCATACAAGATGCTGGACAGTATAAATTATCAATCACTCACCTCTGACGGTGCTGAGTATATTGAAGGCTCAACGCAAGACTCGATGGTTTTGAATGTTGCGTTATTTGGCGTGGACAAGCATGATGAGGCCGATTCGAGGAGTCGCAGTGACTCACTTATGGTTTTGTCGCTCGACAGTCGCCGCAAGAAAATAAAATTGACCTCGATTATGAGAGACCTTTGGGTGAAGATTCCTGGATATCGTGACAATCGCATAAATACGGCCATCGCGCTAGGCGGCGAGGACCTTGCCATTAAGACGATAGCGCAAAATTTTGGCATAAAAATAGACCGTTTTTGCACGGTTGACTTCGAAGGCTTTAAGGACATCATCGACATCATCGGCGGCCTCGACATCGAGTTGACTAAGCAAGAGGCCCACCATATAAACCAGTTGCTCATCGAGCTAGATGAAGCCTTTAAACGTGGCGGCATTGAGCCATTTAATTCGCCGTTACTCAAAGAGGTTGATGGTGTTCAGCACTTAAATGGCGCACAGGCTCTTCAATATGCGCGCAGCCGTAAAGTCCCTACCGCCGACGGTGACCACGACGACTACGCAAGAACACTTCGTCAACGCAAAGTGCTTTCTCTGGTGGTTGACAAGCTTAAAACTAGCAGTTTGCCGCAACTTTTAAGTGTAATCGAAAAGGCTGGCCCCTATATAAACACGAACCTCAAGAAGAACGAAATCATAACGCTGAGCAAAAATTCTCCGAAGTATCTCAACTATGAGGTCGTCGAGTATAGGCTTCCAGAGGACGGTAACTACGAGGGCCGCAACATAAATGGCGCCTCCGTTCTTGCGATAAAAGACCTAAACAAGGCGCGCTACAACCTCGCCAAGTTCATCTACGAAGACTCAGTTAAAGAAACCCATACCGAACCAACATCCTCTACAAAAACGACGGACTCTTCGACTCAAGGAAAGGCAACGCCTGATAAAAGTTCAGTAGCTAAAAGCAAAGAAACTCCAGATAAAAAGAGCCTTGTTACAGAGAAGACTACAGCAGAAAAGAGTAATAAAACTTAGAGCCAATAGGCTAAAATCTTGAAATTAAAGTGCGAAAAGCCGCAATCATACGGATTGAGCAGCAAGAAGAGAAAATTCATAATCTTTTGAAAGCCGATGGAAATGGTTAAACCAAGCGAAAGGCCTCTCAACGACCCAGCGCTTAAAGATAAATTCCCAGTCGCGGGATATCTATCACTCGATTCAACTGTTGTTCTCCGTCTTTCTCAAAACTATTGCGAGCCCCCGCATCTGCACAAAAATGTTGGATAGGTGGGTGTTTTTTGGGGGGCAGGTTAAATAGTCGAACCTGGTACAATAGGGGCATTGCTAAAAAACGATATATAGCTTAAAATGAGTATATGGATAAAAAACTTAAATGCCCGAAATGCGGGAGTGAAAAATGAGTAAAAAGCGGATTCAACAATAAAAACGGCGATATTTGTGCAAAAAACGCAAATGCAACTACACAGTAGGCCAGCGCGGCTATCCAGAGCACATTAGGAGAAAAGTAATACAGCTGTATTTGGAAGGAAATGGCTTTAGGAGGAGCGAAAGAATACTTAAAGTTAGCCATATTTCCGTGATAAATCGGGGGAAAACGGCAAAAAATTAGAGAAAAATTCCTAAAAAAGATGAATAAGTCGATGTTTTGGAGCTTGGTGAGTTGTGTGTAAATAAAAAACATTTGGCTCTGGACCGCAGTAGACCGCGCCACAAAGCGAGTTGACGGCTTTCAGATCGACACTCAAGAAACAAAATACTCCTCAAAAATCGCTAATAAAATTAGCTGCATTGGTGCAAAATTATATGCATCTGGCCATTGGCATGCATACAACCTTATTGAGCCCACAAAACACCTCACTGAAAAAGCACACACATACACCGTCGAGCGCATGAAGAGGTTTTTTTGAGGCACTATCTCGCGAGGTTCGCCAGAAAAACCTACTGCTATTCGAAGAATTTGCAGATGATTAAGTACTCTATCTTGCTGTTTGTGCATAGGGATCCTATTAAATGCATGAAAATTTAGCGATGCCCTGCAGAACAATAAAACAGCTATTCGATTGGGAATGCGGCGCCGAGAGGCCGAAACATTTAGAAAAATGTACGATTGACTGAAAAAGCGGAACGTTAAGTTTTGTTTTAGCGAACGATACAGCGTTCACCGTGACTTCATACCTCCGAAATGTCTCCTTCAAACAAAATCAGAAACACATCTAATCGAAAGTAACAACTTTCCTCAGCGGCACTGGTTTACAGATTTCGACGAAAAACCTGCTTTGTTTCACGTTCACTTAAAATGATTGATTTAACGATGTTTCTTTATGCAGCCGTCCATGTCAATAAATCTATCGGCACAATTATTTAGTTGACGCCACCTTTTCGCAGAGGTTGTTTTACTCCCAAAATCAACGACTAAAAAACATTTTTGATTTTAAGTTGGCCTTAGGAAAAGAAGAACCCAAGTTTAATTTCATATACGGGATAAATCTTGTTAAAGGTGATTACATACGGTAAAATTAAATTTAGGAGCTGAAAAACATATGCCATCAATTGGAATCGACTTAGTTGAAATTAGCCGCATTAAGCGATCTATGGCGAGGCACTTGTTTCTGAATAAAATACTAGGGCCAAACGAATACGCAGAACTTGAAAGTCGAAACTTCCCTCCGCAGAGTGTTGCGGTTAATTTTTGTGCAAAAGAGGCCTTCTTAAAGGCCTTAGGAAAAGGGCTCGGCGATATAAGCTTGACCGAGATAGAACTTTTGCGAAAAGAAAGCGGCCAACCCTACTTGAAGTTAAGCGAGAAAGCCTTGAAGTTTGCTGAAAAGGAAAATTTAGCATTCTCTGTCAGTGCGACGCACACGGAACACTACGCTAGCGTGGTTGTTTTAGCTCACAACGTTAAGGAGAAGCTTTAACTCGAATAATTCACCGCCTCAGGCCATATAAATGTAACCAGGGATGGCGCAAAAACTGTTTGCCGTCTCTTGATTTTGAGCGGGGAGCAAACTTATGAGACGGCTTTTAGTGGTGGTTGCCGGCATATTGTTGCCGGGACTTTTTTTATCGGGGTGCGGAGCGAAAGATATCGAGAGCAATCGGCCGATCTTGACCTTCAAAAGTAATATGGAGATTTCCTCTGAAGAAACTAACTTGTCAGCAAAAGTCGCTCGAGCAGAAGACACTACTCAACTTGAAGTCACATCACCTGAAAGCTTGGTGGGATTGAAAATAAGCCATGGCAAAACTGGGAATTCTATCTCGATGAATGGTCTAGCGTATAAGACCGATGAGTTGGTTCTACCCACTGGTTCAAGCATCGCGGCAGTCTTTGAGGTACTTGACTTCATGGCGGAGAATAGCAACGAGGAAGCCTTCTACAAGGATAGTGAGGAGATGGCTTTCCTTGGGAAAGTTGCTACGGATAAATTTGAGCTGAGGGCCGATCGGAAAACCGGTTTCATAACGGAGATAAAAATAGGCGATAAGATAACCACCAAATTTTTGAATCAAGAAAAATTGTAGCGCTAGCCTTGAAGTAATTCTGGAAGATGTTGATCAGACCCTGGCTGCGCCGCGAGGAGCCGAAGGCCCGTAGGGCCTTCGGCCAAGCCCAGAGTTCAAATTTGTTGAACTCTGGGCCACAAAGAAAATAATATTTTCTTTGGCCTCGCGGCCTGGCTGCGGTTAATCACAAAGAAAGCGCTCCTCATTCAACTTCTCGAGGGCTGCCAACTTTACGCACACACAAAATACATCCATCGCTGTTTGCAATTCGCACTCTGATGGATACGAGGGCGCCAGTGGAATGTTGCTGTCGTTTTTGTCGAACCCATTTGGAAAAGTCGCTCCAGCATCGGTCAACATCAGGCCAACATTCTTGCACAACTCGACAACGCGCTTTGCACAGCCATTCATCACATCAACGCTGACAAAATAGCCTCCCTTTGGCTCGGTGAATGAAATAATCTCGTTGTCGGCGAAGTTTTCTCTCAGCGTGTTAATTACAAGATCAAACTTTGGCCGCAAGATATCGCGATGTTTTTTCATATGGCTCATCAAACCGTGATAATCCTTGAAGTACCGTGCGTGACGCAGCTGATTGATCTTATCGAAGCCGATGGTTTTAAATGAGTACATACGTTTGATGTGCGCAAGGTTTTCCTCAGAGGCGCCAATGAACGCAACACCTGCGCCAGGGAAGGTAATTTTCGAGGTGGAGCAAAATATTATCGGCAGATTTTGTGTGCCATTTTTCTCGCATTCGTCCATTATGTTTAAAAGCTTCGCAGGCGTATCGGTCAGGTCGTGGATGGCGTAGGCGTTGTCCCAGAAAATGTGAAAATCCGGCGCAAGTGGCTTTAATTTTGCAAAGCGGCGAACGGTCTCGTCGGAGTACGTAATGCCCTGCGGATTCGAATACTTGGGCACGCACCAAATCCCTTTAATGGCGCTGTCGCCGGCAACGAGGCGCTCGACCGCATCCATATCTGGTCCGGTGGGTGTCATCTCAATCGGAATTGCCTCGATGTTAAAATGCTCCAATATTGCAAAGTGACGATCGTAGCCGGGACATGGACACAAAAATTTAATCTTATCTTGCTTACCCCACGGCTTGTCGCCGCACACGCCATGCGTCATAAAAAGTGAAATCACGTCAAACATCAAGCTAAGGCTCGAGTTGCCGCCGACGAAAATTTGCTCTTTATTAACGCCTAAGACTGGCGCAAAAATCTCCTTTATCTCTCCGATGCCATCTAATGTACCGTAATTTAAGCAGTCGACGCCGTCCTCAGAGATGCAATCTGAGGCAGAATTTACGGAGTCTAAAATGCCTCTTGATAGCGCAACTTGTTCTGGCGACGGCTTGCCTCGAGCCATATTCAAATTGAGTTTTAGCTCTTTTAGCTTTTCATATTGAGCTGAAATCAACTCTTTCTCGCGGAGAAACGTTTCGCGGTCAAATGTTAAGTAGTTCATATGGTGAATTCCTTCTTTCACTAAGGTGACAGCCGAGAGCCTGGAGCGTTCTTGCTTTATCTCCTCTTTTGGGAGTGCTCTAATCGAGCATCTAGCGTACGCGAGGCGCCGAAGGCCCTACGGGCTTTCGGCCAGCCCAGCACTCAACAACGTTGAGTGCTGGGCCACAACGAAAATAAATATTATTTTCGTTGGCCTCGC
>JAZQMR010000249.1:0-2782 GCA_045543505.1 Acutalibacteraceae bacterium
TCGTTGTGGCCCAGAGCCCAACGCAGTTGGGCTCTGGGCTGGCCGAAGGCCCGTAGGACCTTCGGCGCCTCGCGGCGCCCTGGCGCTAGATGCAGGCTGTCAATCGTACCTCGCGCCACCTATGTAAACTTACTTGTAGTAATAAGTCACAATGTTGGAAAAACCGAGCTTACTCATAATCAGCTCTTCTTTTTCGCGCATCTTGACCTTCTCCATGCCGCCGTTCTCGTGCACATAGCCAAGCAAGTGCAGCATTGCGTGAACAGTCAAATGGCTAATCTCGCGCTGGAAGCTGTGTCCAAACTTGTCAGCCTGCTCTTGTGCTTTTTGCACAGAAATAACCACATCGCCCAGCATCGTAACGCCAGTGGCAGGATCCTTCTCGAAGACACCATCCTTGCTGAGGGAGAAAGACAAAACATCAGTCGGCATATTTTTCTGCCTGTACTTATTATTGAGTTCTTGAATCTGCTCGTTGTCGACGAGCGTCACGCTAACCTCGACAGGTCCTTCAACCTCCTCGGTACGCAAGACGGCATTACAACAACGGCGAATGATCATGCGCAAACCTGTCGGAATTTTGACCTCTTTTTGCTTATTATTGATAACCACTTTAATCTTATCCATAAAAACTCGCTTACCCTTTTATTTTGATTACCGAATGTAAAAACAAGTAACTAAATTTAGGCAAACTTACCTCCCTATGTTTTGAAAATATAAAGTTAAACGAATAAAATTACAATTTGCCTATACTAGCCTCAGATTTTAACATAATAAAAATTCGATTTCAAGTATATTTTTTGCATTTATTCCGCTTAAGATTAGCCCTATGATTTTGACAAATTACGGGTCCAATTTAGGTCATTATATCACAAAAAGCTCAGGTTGTCATCAAAAAATGCAAGTTTTTTCATTTTTGTAACAATGCCCAACAAAACCCTCCAAGAGTGGCCCGTCCTTTTAGCACTTTTACATTTGCGCGCGAGTTCCCTTAGCAAGCATCTGGCAGCCGCGAGGCGCCGAAGGCCCTACGGGCCTCCGGCCAGCCCAGCACTCAACGTTGTTGAGTGCTGGGCCACAAAGAAAATAATATTTTCTTTGGCCTCGCGGCCCGGCTGTAGCGCTAACCAAAGGTAAATTTCCCCTTAAGTCACTCCACTTACTCTTCCAAAACGATCTCCTCTTGCGCCGCGATGTTCTCCTCGCACAAGTAGCTCGCAATCAAAATCGCCTTGTCGTTGGTGAACTTCTCCTTCTTGTCGCAACCGAGGATATGCATCTCCTTAAATAGCTCATTCTCCTCGTCCTCTAAAGCTTTATACGCCCGCGACATCGCCTCATCCCTCGCCAAGGTCACTTGCACCTCGCAAAATTGCGTCCAAGTCTCCTTGTAGTGCGTGGCCGGCAATGAGACCCCCATGACGTTCGCGTTGTCGATCTGCAGGCTCTTCTCGTAGCTCCCGCGCGGCGCAGGAAGCAGCGTTAACGGCAACTCCATGCCGAAGAGTTTCAGCCTTTTCCGCACAACAACCTTCCCCGTCGGCTGCCTCTCGAGTTGCGTTAGCGCCACTTCCTGCTTGAGCTCGCGCCTCGTCAATGCAAAAATTTTCGCATCAGCATGTCGCAAGTTACACACCCCAAAGTCATCCTCCACGAAGCCGCTCACTAAAAGCTGCCCCTCGACGACCGCATCGCCGCACTTGACTTCCGGCGTACCCTGATAGACCTCCATGCGAGCGACTTGCCCATCATGGGTCGCCTTCACGTTGCACGGAGACTCACTTGGAATTAAATCGGGCGGCTCGATGCGTTCTTTCAACTCCAGACTCAAGACGCTCCCTCTGACGTTGACCGACACCCACGAGATATTCTCAAACTGATTCATGATGGTCTTCTCAATGATCGGCGCATCGATCTCGCTCTTGAGGGTGCCGACGCTGACGCCAATGCTATTTATTAGGTTGTCAAGCTCGCTTTTGTCGACGGCCGTGGCGCCTTGCACATCGATTGACCATATGTAGAGCGACAAGAAATATAGCGTCAGCCAAAAGCAAACCGCCCCTACGAGCAGACCTTTTCTATGTCTATGGCGCCAAATAAAAAACGGCAAGCCATGTTTCTCGCGTAGCCTTATTTTGATGCCGGACTTCCTCGCCAAGCGCCTAAGTGCTTTATACTCCGAGGCCAATACCGAGCAATAGAGCACATCGTCGCGCCGCTCCACCGCAAAGAGGTTTACGCCGGCCCTCGCCGCGAGGTTTAAGAAGCGTTCCGGGAAGGCCCCTCTTGCAGAAAAGACGACGTAGCCCCAAAAAAATCTTATTATTTTGAGCACATAAATCGCTCCTCTAAGTTATAAACTCTATTGATGTTATAAATCCTTCCACGATCAGCGAGTCCGGCGTGAGGCAGCGTATGGCGAGGTTTCGGCCGCAAAAAGAGGTCACCATTTTGCCAGTATTCAGCCGAATCATATTCTCGTCGTACTGCAAGATGCCGCGGCACCCCTCTATGGCCACCTCTCTGTTCGAGTTCATCTCAAAATGCGCACAATTCGTCATGGCACTCACAGGTACCTGCATTTTCGAGACGACCGATTGCAACTTTTGCCCCGCAGAACGCCGATTTCCTTTGCGGTCTCGCAACGTTTTTCCCCCTCACTTTTTACGTAGCAATACAATAAATTATGCTTTGCGCCCGATAAAAATAACAAAATCAGCGAATCCCCAGCTCGAAGCAGCACGGGCGCCGCGAGGCGCCGAAGGCCCGTAGGGCCTTCGGC
>JAZQMR010000250.1:0-2158 GCA_045543505.1 Acutalibacteraceae bacterium
GGTAGCGCCGTGCCGTTTTGAGAGCTTAGAAACGGTGCCATCCGGGTTTTTCCCGTTAATGAGCGGTAGATGCACGTAGGTAGGCTTCTCCCAACCGAAGGCCTCATAGAGAAGATTGTATTTTGGCGTCGACGAGAGGTACTCGCTGCCGCGCACTACGTGAGTAATCCGCATCGCGTGGTCATCGACGACGTTCGCAAAATTGTAAGTCGGGTAGCCGTCGGTCTTGAGCAGAATCTGGTCCTCGATCTCGCTATTTTCCACCGTTATGGAACCATAAACGGCATCCTCGAAGGTGGTCGAACCCTCTAGCGGCATCCTTTGCCGAATAACATATGGTACGCCCGAGGCTAAGAGCTTTTCAATCTCCTCTTTAGGCAAGTCGCGGCAGTGCCTGTCATAGCCGCCGGCAAATTCGCCACTATTATTCTGGGCGTTGTGCAGGCTGTCGAGGCGCGCCTTCGTGCAAAAGCAGCGGTATGCCTTGCCCTCATCAACTAGTTTTTCTGCCATCTCTTTGTACAAGTTTGTCCGCTCGCTCTGCACATATGGCCCATAGTCACCGCCAATGTCCGGCCCCTCGTCATGTCTCAAACCAACTTGCTTCAACGTGTCGAATATCACATCAGTCGCACCAGAAACAAGCCTCTCGCGGTCTGTGTCCTCTATTCGCAGCACAAAGTCCCCACCAGCCGATTTCGCAATTAAATACTCATATAGCGCTGTGCGCAGGTTTCCAACATGCATAAAGCCCGTCGGACTGGGCGCAAATCGTGTTCTAACCTTATTTTGTCGCATAAAAGTTCATCCCTCTACTTCTGTGTAAAAATACACCTTCAATTATAGCAAAACTTTAGCTTTTATCAAACTAAACACTCAATAATCATCTATAGAACCTCGATCAGTTAGCATTCATCGCACCTTTCACCCCAGTCTATTTTGTAACTTGATTAGGTTGTTATAATTCATTTGATTTGCAAATTTAGATTTTTTTCGCGCCGCTATAGACTAAACCTCGTCAATAAATTAAAATATTTTTAAGTCTTCCAATGTTAGGATGAAAAATTGCTATGAACAGAGAAAAAGTGGAAAAGGCCATTGCGGATTTGATCGCTGCTTTGGGCGAAGACGTACAACGAGAAGGGCTTAAAGAAACACCGCAGAGGGTCGCGCGGATGTATGAAGAACTCTTGTATGGTACGAAAGAAGACCCGCGCAAGTACTTGAAGTTTTTTACCGAGGAGAGGCTCAGCTCGGAAATAATCGTCGTTAATGACATTCCGATACATTCCATTTGCGAGCACCACTTGCTGCCGTTCGTTGGGGTTGCTCACGTCGCTTGTTTACCTAAAAGCAACAAAATTATCGGTCTCTCGAAATTTGCAAGGATAGTGGATTGCTTTGCGAAAAGACTTCAAGTTCAAGAGCGTCTAACTGACCAAGTTGCCAAATTTATCTACGAAAACGCCGATATGGCAGGTGTTATAGTACTCATCGAGGCGGAACACCTTTGCATGACAATGCGCGGAATAAAAGCTGCTGGCTCGAAGACGAGAACCGCGGCATTTTACGGTGTTTTTAAAGACAACTTGCAAAAACGCAATGAGGCATTAAATCTCATTAAGCAAGGCTGGTAAAGGAAATGAGTACCTTCAAGGCTGGCGAATTTGAGCTTGATTTAAGCAAAAAAACGTACATAATGGGCATTTTGAACGTTACACCGGATTCCTTCTCGGACGGTGGACGATGGCTTAATGTGGACGATGCCGTTGCTCACGCCATGCAAATGCAAGCTGACGGGGCTGATATCATCGACATAGGTGCGCAGTCGACTCGGCCAGGATGCGTGAAAATAACCGCCGCAGAAGAGCTGAAAAGACTATTGCCTGTTTTGCGCGTTCTAAGAGGGCAAATTCGCGTTCCAATATCCGTGGACACTTTTTACCCTAAAGTTGCAAAAGAGGCGCTAAATTATGGTATAGACATCATAAATGATGTAACGGGGTTTAAGGACTCAGAAATGGTGCAAATAGCGCGCAAAAGTGATTGCGGCTGTATAGTTATGCATGACGGCCCAAACAGTCAAATGAGGGGCTTTTTTGAGGCAAAGCTTGAAGCCATGGCAAGCAAAGGCATCGCTAAGGATAGAATTTGCGTT
>JAZQMR010000251.1:0-5176 GCA_045543505.1 Acutalibacteraceae bacterium
CTAGGCCGTTGAGCTGAGACAAGGTTTGACCGTCGCTGGTCAAAGTCAAATTGTAGTAGTGCCGCAGTTCAACGTCGCTGGTAGCGTCGATGTGCCTAATGAAAAAGTTGTGGTCGCCGTGGGAACTATCGACATACTCGGCAGAAAACACCGTACCTCTCGACAACACTAGGTTGGGATCGTACACTCTTATGCGTTGCGAATGTCCCTGCACCGTCACAGGCGCCTCAAAGAACGGAACAGCCTCCCCACAAACAGTGCACAAATCGTCACTCCAGCTGTGGGGGCACACCGCATCACAACGGGTACAAACTCCACCAATCCAATCGTGGACGAGTACAAATATGCCTTGACGTCCAGCAGAATTCTTGAAGGTGAAAGTGCCGTCCACGTCATCGATATCAGTAATGTCGCAATCAGTTGAAAACATATCCTTTAATGACTGCTCAGTTGTCTCACACGGGATGTATATGCGCGTTAGCGAGTTGCACCCGGAGAACACCTCATCCCCAAAGGAGGCCACAGTGGAAGGGATGTAAACCGACGAAAGATTATAGCACCACTCGAAAGCCTTATAGCCAACCAACGTAACACCCTCTTCAATGACAACTGTAGTGATCTGAGCATCATAGCTGTTCCAAGGTGCGGAAAAGCAGGTTGCGTTGTGCATCTCGCCGTTGCCGCTAATGGTGAGAGTATATGCGTCTTGCTTTTCCGTTTCAACCGTAACTTTGTTGCCGTTTGGCTCAAGCCCCCAGGTGACATTATTGCCATCATTAACCTTCGGGTCGCCACAGTAACCACTAGCAATTGTCTCCGCGTGAGTCATTCTCGTCAACCGCACGCCCGTCGATGTACCCATCAGCATCATCGCAGCGCACAGCAACACCGCCAACATTTTTGTGGCAAAATTCTTATATAACTTCGCCCAGCTCGATAAATCAAGAGGAGACCATTCAAGTAAGGTGTCCATATGCGCTTTCCTTTCTGAATTAAATATTATTAGCGCGGTAACAATGTATTTTCAGAAAAGCCTCCAAGTGTAGGGTGTGGTAGTTCGCAAATGACAAGTTCACTTTAGAACCCATTCAAGTGCGCAGCCTTTATGATGGCTGGGTAGTCAACGTAGCAGAGGTCGAGGTCCACGCGGCCGTTGATGCCAGGAATGCGTCCCTCACTACCGTGCTGCCAGATTCCATATGGCACTTGGCACCCGCAGTTGTCGTTCCAGTGGGCAATCCAGAGCTGGTGGTCGCCGAGTCGGCTGATGTCGAGCATGTATCGCTGCCAGTTGAGGCAGGTGTAGAATCCGGTGTAGTAGCCGGCCTCCCGCAGGCGCTGCAAGAACGTCAAGATAATCTCTGTGCGCTGCTCGTTGGTGAGTTTTCGTTGGCACTTGTCCTCGAAATCAATAAACACCGGGTACTCCCATTGCGTGCCGCGAAGGCGGTCGATGAAAAAGTCGGCCTCGAGGTTAGCCTCGTCCGAGTTGGTGGCGTAGCTGTAATGATAGGCGCCGATGGGCATACCGACGGCCTTCGCGCCAGCAATGTTGTTCCTCAGCTGGCGGTCTGTCTGCTTGTCCCAGTTTTTCCAACCGTAGCCTGTACGGATAATCGCGAACTCCACGCCCGAGTCCTTAACAGCCTGCCAATTGATGTCCCCGTTGTGGTGCGAGACGTCAATGCCGCGCTTGCAAAATGGTTGAGGTGGCTCTGGTGCAGGCGTTGGCGGTGGAGTCGGTTCTTCTGAACTTTGTTGTCCAGCACTTACTTCGCTTGGCTTGCTCTCTGCGTCAAGAGCTATTTTTGTTGCATCGATTTCATCTTCTTTTGTGCCTGCAGTAGCATCTCCAATAGCTTTTGCATCTTCACTCGAGGAGGGCTCTGCTTTGGTTGCATCGTCGGGAACAACCTCAACGGCTACAATGGGTACGTCGGACTCCTCGGCGGCGGCTCGCAATGGGGTGTTTAAGGTTAATGCCATAAAAAAAGCCAGACTTGTGGCAAGCGATCTTTTTAATGCAGTTCGTGACAAAACTTTCACATCCTATTGTAATTTTTGTAAGCGCTAGCAGCTTGATTTTAATTTTATTGCCTTTTGCTACAAAAAACAACGAAATTCGACAGCTTTTCAGAGAGAAATTTCCAGAAAGTTTTTGTCCGTTTTTTGAATCGCCTTATTGATTTCCACAAAAATTTGTACTATAATAATACGAGTAAAGTCTTCAGACTTGGATACAAAGCAAAGTTGGCGCGGTATATTTGAATATGTGAGCGGGTGGGCGCTGCGCGGTCTGGTGTCGTGAACCATGTCAGGCGGGGAACCGAGCAGCATTAAGCGAACTTCCGGGGGCGATGCAGTCAGTTTGCTCGCTTGCATATTTAAGTCTATCGCGGGCCTCGCAAGGGGCGTCCCGCTTTGTTTTTTATTTTGCTCGGGAAAGGTCAAATGCATATGTATCAGGCGATTTACAGGAAGTATCGACCCAAGGTTTTCAAGGACGTCGTCGGGCAGCCGCACGTCACGGTTACGCTGCAAAATGAGCTCCTCTCCGGCAGAATCGGCCATGCGTATCTGTTCATCGGCTCGCGGGGCACCGGTAAGACAACTTGCGCCAAGATCTTTGCGAAGGCCGTCAATTGTACGGGCTTGACCGACGGCAATCCTTGCGGCGAGTGCGACTTGTGCCGCGAGATCGATTCCGGTGAGGTCATGGATATCGTCGAGCTCGATGCAGCTAGCAATAACGGCGTAAACGACATCCGCGAGATTTGCGAGTCCGCCGCATTCACCCCGGCCAAGGCCAAGTTCCGCGTTTACATCATCGACGAGGTACATATGCTCTCGGCGGGTGCGTTTAACGCCTTGCTCAAGACCCTCGAGGAGCCGCCCGCGCACGTTATTTTCATCTTGGCGACCACCGAAGTACACAAAATTCCGGCGACTATTTTGTCACGATGCCAACGCTTTGAGTTTCATAAAATTTCCGCAGATGACATCGCTCAACGATTGGATTTTGTGGCTCAACAGGAGGGCGCGACCATAGAACGCGCGGCGGCGACTCTCATTGCGCGGATCTCCGACGGGGCCATGCGCGACGCGCTCGCTATCCTCGACAAATGCTTGGGCCTTGAGAAAAACATAACCGTCGCAGGCGTCAGCGAGACCGTCGGCATAGCTTCGTCGGAGCAGCTTTTTGCCCTGTCTAGAGCCATTTTGCAACGTCAACCTCAAGAGGCGATTTCGATCATCGATGACTTCAACACGCACTCCAAGGATATGTTGCGCTTGACGCACGAGCTGGTAGGCACCTTCCGGAACCTCATGCTGATTAAAACGTTGAGCGACGCGAAAAGCCTGTTGGTCGTCTCCGATGAGGACTACGCGAGCCTGTGCGACTTAGCCAAGGATGCCCCGCTCGAGACGATAATTTTCATAATGGACACGTTGCAGCATTCCTTCGAGAAGATGAACCGCGGCAGCGAGGCCAAAACCGAGCTGGAAATTTGCCTCGTCAAGTTGTGCGCGCCCGAGTTAAACTACAGCAATGAGGCGCTTGCCGCTCGACTTGAGGCCCTTGAGAAAAAGCTGAAAAACTTGGCGACAGCCCCGCAAACGCGGCCGCTCGTCGAAGAACCTCAGCAGGCAAAAAAATCGCCTCCTCAGGAAAAAGTCGAGGAAACTCCGATTAAAAAAGCTACATCCGACATTGCTTTAGTCGATTTGCAGAAAAACGCCCAGAAAATGACCAACTGGAACGACGTCTTGGCCGCGCTGAAGGAACATTCCCACACGATCGCGATGGCGTTCAAGGGCTCGTCCGCCTACATCAGCGGCGACTTCGTGCTGATCGATTCCAAAAACGAGGTGGCCTTCGAGCTCTTGCGAAAATCGAGCCAGCGCGATAAAATGAGAGAGGCTATAAAAAATGTCACCGGGAAGGCTTACAAGTTGGGGCCCTACACCGGCGCGAAGACTGAGGAAAACAACGCGGACCCGCTTGAGGCGCTGGCCGACACGGCTCGGCAACTCGGCATAAGCGTGAATGAGACTTAAAATTTGGGAGGAATGACAATGAAAGCGAGATTACCAAAAGGCTACGGCGGCGGTGGAGCCGGAAATTTACAACAGCTGGCGATGAAGGCTCAAAAAGTTCAAAAAGAAATGGATGAATTGACCAACGAGCTCGAGGCCAAAGAGTATGTTGCTTCGGCGTCAGGTGGGTTGGTTAAGGTGACCATCAACGGCAAGCCTGAAGTGTTAAATGTGGAGATTTCTCCAGAGATAGTCAACAAGGATGACGTTGAGATGTTGTCCGATTTGATCATAGTTGCCACCAATGATGCCATTAGGCAAGCCCTCAATGAGAAGGACGAGAGAATGGGCAATTTGTCTGCTGGGTTAAATGTACCTGGACTATTTTAGTGCACTATGGAGTACAATGTAACGCCCCTTGCAAAGTTAATCGAGCAATTTGAGAGGCTACCTGGAATCGGCAAGAAAACTGCCCAAAGGTTAGCCTATTTTGTGTTACAACTGCCAGATTCCGAGGCAAAAGAGTTCTCGGATGCGATACTAGAGGCGCATGAGAAGATTAAATATTGCAAAATTTGCAAGAATTTGACCGACGAGGATGTCTGCCATGTTTGCAGCAGCAACGCGCGCGATAAGAGCATCATTTGCGTCGTCGAGGACCCGCGTGATGTTGTTGCGCTCGAGAGGACTGGCGATTTTTCCGCATCGTATCATGTGCTGCATGGCGCAATCTCACCCTTGAACGGCGTGGGCCCAGATCAGCTCTACATAAAGGAGTTGCTGAGCCGCATCGCCGCCGGGGCGGTGCAAGAGGTCATCATGGCGACGAACCCCACCGTGGAGGGCGAGGCGACCGCGATGTACATCTCGAAGTTGCTCAAGCCGCTCGGCGTGAAGGTGACGCGCCTGGCTTATGGCATCCCGGTTGGTGGTGACTTAGAGTACGCCGACGAGGTTACTCTTTCTCGCGCGCTTATGGGAAGAAGCGAGATTTAATAAGGACGCTTTTGTCCAGCTGGGACGCCTTACTTGAGAACTTTCTTTTTGTTTAGCTGCACGTGGCCGCGAGGCCAACGAAAATAATTTTTATTTTCGTTGCATCCAAGTCGGATCGTAGCCATGTGTTCTGTGAGCCAAG
>JAZQMR010000252.1:0-13025 GCA_045543505.1 Acutalibacteraceae bacterium
GCCGCGGCTAAGCCTGAGCGACCAAACAAGGTCTACCATAAGGTAAAAACCTCAAAATGGAAGGCCTTATTTGACTCCCTTTAGCGAAGAAAATATAATAAAAGCAAACCTTAAGAAACTTGCAAAAGGGCGGATGTGAAAAGGTGAACATTCTTGTAATTGGTTGCGGCAAGCTGGGTTCGAGGCTCGCGAGCACGTTGAGTTATCATGGACACGATGTCTCGGTCGTGGATAAAGACGAATCCACATTTGAGCAGCTGGATGATGACTTTGACGGCATGACCGTGGTTGGAATGCCTATGGATATGAACGTTCTGCGGAACGCCGGCGTGGAGAGCTGCGACGCGGTGGCCGTGGTGACGGCGGATGACAACCTCAACATAACGGTCTCGCAGATTGTGCGGGAATTTTTCTATGTTGAGAATGTCGTTGCGCGTATTACTGATCCAGTTCGAGAGGACGTTTTTCATCAATTTGGCCTGAAGACGATTTGCCAGACGAATCTTGCTTGCGGCGCGCTATATTCGGCATTAGTGGAGGAATTTACCGAGAAGCAACTTCATTTTGGTGACAGCACTGTCGGCATTAGCGTGAAGGAAGTTGACCCGATTCTTGTTGGACGCACCGTCGATACCCTTCCGATGAAAACTGGCGAGGCAATCATGGGCGTGCAACGAGACTCAGGCAAGGTTCACCTCTACGACGGACGGCAAAAAATCGTCCTAAACCCGCAGGACAAGCTTATTATAACGCGGATAAATGACTAGAAAAGGAGGCGCGCGACCATTATGAGAATTGTTATTGTGGGCGGCGGCAAGCTCGGTTATCACTTGGCGCAGACGATGCTCGAGCGCGACTATGAGGTTGAGCTGATAGAGAAAAATAAACTCAAGTGCGCACATCTGGCGGACGTCCTTGATGTGGAGGTCATTTGCGGCGACGGCACGGAGATTCGAGTCTTGGCGGACGCTGGCACGCACAAGGCGGATTGCTTTATTGCGGTGACCGGCAGCGACCAGGATAATTTAGTTGCCTCGCAGCTGGCCAAGAAGCGCTTTCAGGTGAAGAAGGTCATCACGCGCGCGAATAACCCTCGCAACCTGGAGGCCTTGAGGAAACTTGGCATAGAAAACGCCGTGAGCAGCACCGAGATTATTACGCGGCTGATCGAGCAGGAGGTCGAGAGTGCCGAGATGCGCTTGTTGGCGAGCCTGAACAAGGGACGCGCTGCCATTTGCGAGATAGTTGTCCCGACGGAGGCAAAGGTGAGCGGCAACTCGATAAAGGACCTCAAAATGCCGCCGTCGTCGCTTATTATTTCGATTTTGCGCAACGAGGAGCTGATAATCCCTCAGGGCGACACCAAGATTTACTCCGGCGATGAGGTCGTTGCAGTTTGCGACGGACACTCGCAAAAACCACTAATGAGGCTGCTCTCGGAAAGGTGAAAAAGAGGGAGTTCCCAATTTAGAGCTTTTTTGTTTGAGCGCTCTGACCCAGCCGCGAGGCCAACGAAAATAATATTTATTTTCGTTGTGTCCAATAGCCCAACGAAGTTGAGCTATTGGATGGCCGGAGGCCCTGTAGGGCCTCCGGCGCCTCGCGGCACCCAGGTGCTAGATTTGGGCTCTTCTAAGACTTACTCGGCGATGAGATTATTGCAACTTGTGACGGACATTCGCAAGAGCCACTAAAGCGGCTCCTCTCGGAGAGGTAAAAAAGATTTTAATTTTTGGGGCATAGACCTGCATTTTTCCGGCAACAATATACTCCGGAGGTGCAGTTAAAATGGATAAACTAAACTTAAACACAACTCAGCCCGAAAAGAAGAAGAAAAAAAAGAAGGGTGCACATTTTTACACGGCGGTCGCGATTTGCATTTTGGCCGTTGGCGTGGCCGGCTACACGACTTACGACAGCATTAAGCGTTTTGCCGGGCCGGACGAGGATGCACTTGTCTCGAAAACGCAGCAAAGGTACCAGGTGCAGACCACCATTGAGCCGAGCGATGACGAAATTTCTAGCTCAAGTTACGACTACAACTCGGTGATGAACTCGTTTGACTCAAAGCATGGCGACGATGTACGAGCTCAAGAGACAGGGGCTACAGCGGAGGCAGCAGCCATTATTTATCCAACATCGAAGGATATAATTAAAGGCTACAGTGGAGACACGCCGGTTTTCTCGAAGACCCTAAATGATTGGCGCGTGCACAATGGAATTGACTTGGCGGCTGAGCAAGGCAGCAAAATAAAAGCGATTACCAACGGCAAGGTCGCCGACATTTTCAACGACGAGCTGCTTGGAACGACGATGGTTATCGAGCACGATGGAGGATTCATAGCTTTTTATTCGGGTCTCGGCGAGACAACTTTAGTTAATACCGGCGATACTGTAGAGTCCGGCCAAGAAATAGCCTCGATTAACGACATCCCCTGCGAGGCAGCTGATGGATATCACTTGCACTTGTCTATAAAGAAAGATGACAAGTTCATCGATCCCGTAGAAATTTTAGGGTAGTAACAAAAGGCCGCGCGATATAGTGCGGCCGTTATTTCCCCCACTCGTCGATGCTAGCTCGCCGTAAGGCGCCTATAATTTTATGCCGCAAGTTAGGGTATTCCTGCTCAAGGGAGAAAACCAGTTCCTTTGTGGCTTGACGCTGGGTATTTCCGTTGGCGGGACAAGTGCTTTCGACAATTGGCAATTCTTTTCGCTCTACGAACGCGGCAATTTTATTTTCTTCGCAGAAAATGAGCGGACGAATCATATGTAAATCTTTTCGCGAAAGGTATGTTTTTGGGGAGAAGCAGCCGATTTTGCCGCCATTTAGAAGGTTCATGAAGAAGGTCTCGACGCAGTCCTCTAGGTTGTGGCCAAACGCGATTTTATTGCAGATGAGCTCTTTTGCCATGTCGTGCAGCATTCCTCGGCGCATGCGGGCGCAAAGACTGCATGGGTTGCTTTCTTGTCGAGTTTTAAAAATTAAGCCTCCTAGTTGAGTTCGCTTGATTTTATACTCTATGTTTAAACTCGCGCAGAACTTTTCTACTGCTGAAAAGTCGCTCTGCTTACCGTTAAAGCAAGGATCAATGGTTATAGCAGTGAGAGTAAACTTTTTAGGATAGTACTTTTGAAGTTGCGACAGCGCCCACAAAAGAAAAATCGAGTCTTTGCCGCCGGAGACGCACACCGCAATTTTGTCCGAGTCGTCTATCATGCTGTAGGTGTCCACTGCGGCGCGGACTTTCCCGATTAAATTTGACACGAAAATTTCTCCTTTGGCTAATTTTTGGGAAATATGATGATGGTTTGATCAGACCTGGGCGCCGCGAGGCGCGGAAGGCCCCTGCGGGGCCTTCGGCCATCCCATAGCTCAACATAGTTGAGCTATGGGACACACCGAAAATAAATATTATTTTCGGTGGCCTCGCGGCCCGCTGCAGCTAATCAAAAAGAAAGTTCTCCAGTAGAACATTCACAAATAAAATTAGTGTCTGGCACTCGTAAAATGTTACATCATTACGAGTGCCTTTTTGTTTTAAAATGTGCTGAATTTCGCTTTAGACCGGGCGTTGAGTAAACATCCACAAAACGAGATTGCCTCTTTTGGAGACAATTAAGTTCGCCTCGTACACATAATATACAATATTGCCGCGGCGATTGCAAAAAAAAATTACACAAATGCTTGCAATCGAAAAAAGCGTGTATTATAATAAGTTTATCTAGTGGTGAAAGGTGGGGCAAAGTAGAGATAAGTGGTGTAAAGTTGCTTGTTTCTACGCGGTGGAGGTTCCGTTATGTTGATTGGCGAATACCAACATAATATCGATGCAAAAGGCCGTGTTGCGGTGCCCGCGAGGTTCCGCGACGACTTAGGTGCGCTCTTTTACATCACGAAGGGTCTCGATAATTGCTTGTTCGTTTTGCCACAAGATGAGTGGGATAGGCTCGTCGAGAAAATCAAAACGTTGCCCATCTCGAAGGCCAGAGGCTTGCAAAGATTTTTCTTCTCGGGCGCCGCAGAGGCCATTCCGGACAAGCAGGGCCGAATCTTGATTCCGCAGCAGCTGCGGGAGCACGCGCAACTCGACAAGGAAGTCACCTTTATCGGTACGTCCAGCAGAGTCGAGATTTGGAACAGCAGCAAGTGGTCCGATTTCAACGCAGAGCTGACCCAGGAGAGCATCGCCGAGGCGATGGATATGCTTGACCTATGACGCGGAAAGGATTGCCACGATGAATTTTTCTCACATACCAGTCTTGCTGACGGAGACAATTGAGGGCCTCGCGATCGATGAGGCCGGGGTTTACGTCGACGGCACCGCCGGTGGAGGAAGTCATTCAGAGGCCATCTTGAAGCGCCTGACATCGGGAAAGCTAATCTCCATCGACCAGGACCCGGACGCGATTACCTTTCTCAAGGGAAAGTTGTCGAAGTATGCGAACTCGATCTTGGTGCAGGATAATTTCTCCAACATGGACAAGCTTATCGCGAAGTTGTCAATCGAGGCGGTGGACGGCGTTCTCCTTGACATCGGAGTCTCGTCGCATCAGTTCGACACGCCAGAGCGCGGCTTTTCCTATCGCTACGATGCGCCGCTGGATATGCGAATGGCGCAGGCCGGAGTGAGTGCGGCAGACTTGGTGAATAGCTTGTCTTGGCAGGAGCTCGCGAGAATCATCAGCCTCTACAGCGAGGAAAAATTCGCAAAAAATATCGCGTTGGCCATCGTGAAGGAAAGAGAAGTTGCTCCGATCAAGACTACCGGCCACTTGGCTGAGGTCGTTAAGTCGGCGATACCAGCAAAGTTTAAGCGAGAGGGCGGCCATCCGGCAAGGAAAACCTTCCAGGCGCTGCGAATCGCAGTGAATGCCGAACTCGATGTGCTGTCAAAAGGCTTAGACGCGGCGTTCTCGATACTTAAGCCGGGTGGCAGACTTGCGGTAATTACGTTCCACTCGCTGGAGGACCGAATCGTCAAAAAGAAAATGGCCAGCTGGTGCGAGGGCTGTACTTGCCCGCCGGAATTCCCGATTTGTGTTTGTCACAAGAAGCCTCGCGCAAGATTAGTTAACAGGAAAGTGATTGAGGCCTCGCCTCGAGAAGTGGAAGAAAATCCTAGAAGCAGAAGTGCAAAACTTAGAATTTGTGAGAAAATTTAAGGAGTGCCTTGAGGAAATTGCTAGCAACAGCGGCGCCGCGAGGCGCCGAAGGCCCCTGCGGGGCCTTCGGCCAGCCCAGAGCCCAACGAAGTTGGCCCCTGGGCCACAAAGAAAATAAAATATTTATTTTCTTTGGCCTCGCGGCCGGTGCGGCTAGCCCAAATCCAGATCTCAAACGGAGGGTAACGTCCAATTCATAGTCATATTCGGATGATTTTATCGCTGGTAAAGGTAAGTTTGAGAAAATAAATTTACAATAAAGGAGCTAAAGTCTATGAATATTATACTTTTTGGCGCACCTGGTGCCGGAAAGGGAACCCAAGCAGAGGCGATATCGGAGCACAAATCGATTCCAACAATATCGACAGGCAATATTATTAGAGAAGCGCTGAAGAGCGGATCTGAGTTAGGTGTAAGGGCCAAAGACTACATGGCAGGTGGAGGACTTGTTCCGGATGAAATCGTAATAGAGATCATCAAGGAGCGCATAGCGAAGGATGACTGTAAAAATGGTTTCATTCTAGACGGATTCCCACGCACCATACCTCAGGCCGAGGCTCTCGACAACATGGGCATAAGGATAGATAAGGTTATAGAGATAAACGTAAGCGATGCTATTATTATCGACAGGATGTCGGGACGCCGTGTTTGCGAAGTTTGTGGATCTAGTTATCATTTGACCAACAAGAAGCCACAACAAGCTGGCATTTGCGATAGATGCCAAGGCACCCTAGTTCAGCGCGAGGATGACCAGCCAGATACTGTGAAGAATAGATTGAAGATTTATCACGAACAGACTAAACCGTTAGAGCAATACTATGACAAGCAGGGCAAACTCACAGTTGTCGACGGGGATGGCAAATCTATAGCGGAGACTGTAGATTTAGTCTTGAAAGCTTTGGAGGCTTAATTAATGTTAATTTTGAAGACCGATCGCGAAATAGAAATAATGAAAAGCGCAGGTCGAATAGCCTCAAAAGCATTAAAACTTGCAGGAGAAGCGGTCGAGCCGGGAGTATCAACCTTAGAGATAGACAATATCGTAAGGAAATACATCGAGAGCCAAGGGGCGAGGCCATCGTTTTTAAATTATGGTGGCTTCCCGGCGAGCGCTTGCATTTCTGTAAATAATGTGGTCATCCACGGCATACCGAGTAGAGATAGCATTATCAAGAGTGGTGACATAGTCAGCATAGATGTGGGAGCCTTCTTCGAGGGTTTTCACGGCGATAATGCAGCGACATTTGCGTGTGGAGAAATCAGTCAGGAGGCGCAAAATCTTCTTGATGCGACAAGAGAAAGCCTATATGAGGGCATAAACATGGCCCGCGTAGGTAATCGAATTGGAGACATAGCAAATGCAGTACAGCGGTATGTTGAGGCACGCAGTTACTCGGTGGTACGGGATTTCGTCGGCCACGGAGTAGGTGCGAAGCTACATGAAGAGCCAAGCGTACCCAATTATGGCACACCGGGCAGAGGTGTGCGCCTGTTATCGGGAATGACCATAGCCATTGAACCAATGATAAATGCGGGAACTTACGAAGTAGAGGTTTTGGACGACGAATGGACTACAGTCACAGCAGATGGAAAACTTTCGGCGCATTTCGAACATACAATTGCGATAACTCCAGATGGGCCGCTGATTTTAACCGTATGTGATTAAAGAAAGTGGTGTCAAGTTTGGAGATTGTAAAGGGTTCCGTGGTGAAAGCTAGAGCCGGTCGCGATAAGGATGATTTCTTTATTGTTGTCGAGGTCGATAGCGAATATGCGATGATTTGTAATGGTAAACGCCGTTCGGTGGAAAAACCAAAGCGAAAAAAATTGAAGCATTTATCCGCAACTAAAACAGTTGTCGAGGAAAAGTCAATGAGCACCAATCGTGAAATACGAAAAGCTTTGAGTCGCTTTATTGGCGCTCAGGGCGAGATGATTCCACAGTAGGGGGTATTTATTTGTCGAAGCAGGATGTAATTGAGATTGAAGGCAAGGTAGTAGAAGCTTTACCGAATGCACAATTCAAGGTGGAGCTACCGAATGGAAAAGTTATATTAGCTCACATATCAGGCAAACTCCGGATGAACTACATCAAGATTTTGCCGGGCGATAAGGTTACACTCGAGATGTCGCCATATGATCTGACAAAAGGGCGTATAACTTGGAGATCGAAATAGTTTTTTAAAAGGCTTTATAAGGAGGGCATACAAATGAAAGTCAGACCTTCTGTCAAGAAAATTTGTGAAAAATGCAAGATCATAAAACGCAAAGGGAAAATCATGGTAATCTGTGAGAACCCTAAGCACAAACAACGTCAAGGTTAGACGTAATTCGAAAAATGGAGGTGCAATTATGGCGCGTATAGCAGGTATAGACTTACCTAGAGACAAGCGTATCGAAATCGGACTCACATACATCTATGGCATTGGAAGAAAAACAGCCGCCGATATCATCAAGGCAACTGGGGTTAATCCGGACATAAGAGTTAGGGACCTTTCCGAAGAAGACGCTTCGAAATTGAGAGAGTACATCGATAAGAACTGCCGTGTAGAGGGAGATCTGCGTCGAGATATTGCTTTCGATATCAAAAGATTGATTGAAATTGGTTCATACAGAGGGTTACGTCATCGCAAGGGCTTACCGGTTAGAGGTCAACGTTCTAAGACTAATGCTAGAACAAGAAAAGGCCCAAGAAAAACGATGGCTAACAAGAAAAAATAAGGAGGGTTGAACAATGGCAGCACAAAAAGTAGCAAAGAAAGGTACAGCAGTACGTAGAAGACGCGAAAGAAAAAATATTGAGCGTGGAGCTGCACATATCCAGTCCACCTTCAATAACACTATCGTGACGATTACAGACGTACAAGGCAATGCAGTTTCGTGGGCTAGCTCGGGTGAGTTGGGCTTTAGAGGTTCCAGAAAATCCACTCCATTTGCGGCTCAAACAGCTGCAGAGACCGCCGCTAAGGCAGCTATGGAGCACGGCATGAAGTCCGTTGAGGTCTACGTTAAGGGCCCAGGCTCGGGACGTGAGGCAGCAATTAGAGCGCTTCAGGGTGCAGGCTTGGAAGTTAACATGATCAAAGACGTTACTCCGATTCCTCACAATGGATGCCGCCCGCCAAAAAGAAGACGCGTATAATTTACGGATATTATTAATGGAGGTGTAGCCGATATATGGCAAGATATACAGGTGCTGTTTGCAGACTTTGTCGCCGCGAGGGCCAAAAGCTTTTCCTCAAGGGCCAAAGATGCTACACAGATAAATGTTCGGTCGGACGTAGATCCTATGCTCCGGGACAACATGGACAAGGACGTAAAAAACTTTCTGAGTACGGTATGCAATTGCGCGCTAAGCAAGCTACCAGACGTTACTACGGAATTTTAGAGGGTCAATTCAGACATTATTACGAGTTGGCCGAGAAGAGAGAAGGCAAAACCGGTGAGCAACTCTTATCTATCATCGAGACAAGACTAGATAACGTTGTATACCGCCTAGGCTTTGCGACATCTCGTCCAGAAGCAAGACAATTGGTAGTTCATAATCATTTCTCGGTAAACGGCAGGAAGGTTAATATTCCATCTTACCTCGTTAAGCCTGGCGATGTGATTACTATCAACGAGAAGAGCAAGAACAGCGATAAGTTCAAGCAAGTTCTGGATGTAAATGCATCTCGTCCTACTCCGAAGTGGCTAGAAGTAAATCGCGAAACTCTCGAGGGCAAGATTCTTGCGCTTCCGGCTCGCGAAGATATCGATCTACCAGTCGAAGAGACTCTCATCGTTGAGTTGTACTCTAAGTAATGCTCTTTAATTTTAATAGTAGAGTTACAATAGTTGAGGCACTCCGAGTAGGTTGCCTATAATTCAAGGAGGGTCATAGTTGATAGAGATTGAAAAGCCCAGAATAACAATAGCTGAGTTATCGCCAGATAAAAATTATGGCAAGTTCATTGTTGAGCCACTTGAGCGCGGATTTGGTAACACTCTAGGTAATAGCTTGAGACGAGTACTTCTTTCGTCGTTGCCGGGCGTAGCGGTTACTAGCGTGAAGATTGATGGCGTTGTCCATGAATTTTCGACGGTCCCGGGCGTAAAAGAGGATGTTACGGAGCTTGTCTTGAACTTAAAAGAGCTTGTAGCGAGCCTACATTGTGCGGGTCCGAAGACGGTTGTCATCGACGCAAAAGGGCCATGCATGGTCAAGGCTAGGGACATTCAGCACGACAGCGAAGTGGAGATCCTGAATAAAGACCATCACATAGCCACTTTGAATGCCGATGCGAAGTTGTTCATGGAGATAACGCTTGATAAGGGTCGCGGATATGTTTCCTCAGAGCGCAACAAGCAGAGGATGGATTCGAATGTGCTTGGGGTTATCCCGATCGATTCCATCTATACTCCGGTCGTAAAGGTTAACTACAACGTTGAGAATACTCGTGTTGGCCAGATCACCGACTATGATAAGTTGTCGCTAGAGGTTTGGACGAACGGCGTAGTTAATGCTCAAGAGGCAGTATCATTATCGGCTAGAGTTTTGACGGAGCATCTTAACTTGTTCACGGATTTGTCGGGTGAGGCTCAAGGGATGGATTTCCTTGTTGAGAAGAACGACAAGACCAGAGAGCAAGTACTTGGCTTGACCATCGAGGAGCTAGATTTATCGGTACGCTCATTCAATTGTTTAAAGCGTGCTGGTATAAATAACGTAGCGGACCTCATTGGCAAGACCGAGGAGGACATGATGAGGGTTCGCAACCTTGGTCGCAAGTCCTTGGAAGAGGTTCTTAACAAGATTAAGTCCTTAGGTTTTGAGTTGAGTAAAGAGGCAGAGTAGGGGAGACCTAGCTGCTTGAGTGATTTAAATATTGGGTAAGGGAGTGAATTTTCAATGCCTGGAACAAGAAAACTTGGTAGAGATACCGCGCATAGAACGGCTATGTTGAGGGCTATGGTGACGTTTCTTCTGGAGAACGGTAAAATCGAGACGACGCTATACCGCGCAAAGGAAGTACGTTCTTTGACGGAGAAGATGATTACTTTGGCGAAGGAAAATAACCTACACAACAAGCGTTTAGCGATGTCCTTCATAACGAAAGAGGACGTTGTGAAGAAGTTATTTGATGAAATCGCACCGAAGTATGCTCAAACTAATGGTGGCTACACGCGCATCATGAAGTTAGGTCCGCGTCGCGGCGACGCCGCAGAGATGGCTATAATTGAGCTCGTATAGTTAGAATTATAGAAGAAGCCCCCGGAGGTACGCGCAAGTGTCACCTCCGGGGTTATTTTATGTTTTGCGGCCAATAGCAATAGCAACGCTAGAAGCCGCTAAAAATAGATTTTTATATTCATTGAGGGTAATTTGTTGTCTCGAGTCGCAAAGTGCCAATTTGGGTGCATTATGCACTTCTATTAGTAACCCGTCTGCGCTAGCCGCTAATGCCGCCAAAGAGAGGGCTTTTACATATGTTGAGTGTCCAGATGCATGCGACGGGTCAACTACGACAGGAAGGTGCGTTTTAGCCTTTAGAAAGGTTATATCAGCACAACAGACTTCAAATCTATAATGTTTTGAGTTTTAAAGTTCAGTTTAAGGCCTTGAAGTTACCTGAACAACGAAGGTATAGTGTATGAGAGGATGGACATGATCACACCTGCGGTTAAAACACCGAGTGTTATCGGAACTAAAGCTTCTTTCAGTTTCATTCGCAAGCCAGATGCAACTAAAGCGCCTGTCCAACCACCTGTTCCGGGGAGTGGCACCGCGACAAAAACAAACAAGCCCCACTTTCTATGTTTTTCAACAGAGGCGCTTTTGGCTTTTGCTTTTTTCTCAAAATGCTCAACTAATTTTCTCATCCGAGTTTTCTTTAGAAAAAAGAAGATTTTATCGATGAACAAGAGTATGAATGGGATTGGCAAAAGATTTCCCAGCACGCAAATCGGGAAGGCGTATAGCAGGTTTACTTTCAGCAGGCTTGCGGCAATAAGCCCTCCGCGCAGCTCTAGAATCGGCATTAACGACACGATGAATATGATAACTTCAGCAGGAATTACACTGGTCAAAGAATGCGTGATTGATGCGACAATTGACTCTGTCAAGCTAAAGCCTCCTCAAAAAAAGTATGAGTTCATTATAGAGTAAAAGCTAAATCGTTTTCAAGGCGCTTGACACTTAATGGGTTTAGGCTGTTTTCAAATTAACTGCTGCGGCCGCGAGGCCAAAGAAAATAATATTTTCTTTGTGGCCCAGCACTCAACAACGTAGAGTGCTGGACTGGCCGAAGGCCCTACGGGCCTTTTGGTTTTAATCTCAACATTTATTAATTTGTACAAGAGATGTAACTTCTTGTTTCGCGAACAATCTCCCCCGACAAAAGCACTAGCGCTATTAAATTTGGGAAGGCCATCAAACCGTTGAACGTATCGGAAATGCCCCAAACTAAGTCGAGCTTCATGACAGAACCAAACATAACAAATAGAATGTAAACAGCCTTGTAGATGAGAATATTCTTGCGGCTCGAGAGGTACTCCACGCAGCGCTCGCCGTAGTACGACCAGCCAACAATCGTCGCAAAGGCAAAAAGCGAAATCGATATCGCAACAAACTTTTCACCAAAACCTCCAAAAGTCGAGCTAAAGGCCTGCACGCTAAGCATGGCACCGTTCTTGTCCTCCGGGGTTACGCCAGAGGTCAATATGCAAAGAGCCGTGATGCTGCAGACCAGAATCGTGTCAACGAAAACCTGAAAGATGCCCCACATACCTTGGTTGACAGGCTCGGTTTCATTGCTAGCCGCGTGCACTATCGGCGAGCTACCCAGACCCGCCTCATTGGAGAACACGCCACGCGAGATGCCATATTTTATCGCGTTTGACATGATAAACCCCGTCGCGCCGCCACTTACCGACCTCAGGCTAAATGCGCCTGAGATTATATCAAACAGAGCTTTAGGTAGACTCCTCGCGTGAGCCACAATCACAACGAGCCCGCCCAGAATATAAAAAATCGTCATAAATGGGACAATCTTAGCGCTAACTTGAGAGATGCGCTTGACTCCGCCGAAAATGATGCACCCAATAATTACAGCGAGGACCAGTCCGACAACCGCCGGCGACAGGTTAAAACTTTTTTTAAGCGAGGCTGCAATGGAGTTAGCCTGGGTCATGTTGCCCATTCCGAAGGAAGCCAAAATGCACGCAAAAGCAAAAAAGCACGCCATCCAGCGCTGCCCAAGGCACTTCTCGATGTAATACATCGGGCCACCAACGGTCTCGCCACGCTCATTGACAGTTCGGTACTTAAGGCCAAGAATATTCTCCGCAAACGTTGTCATCATGCCGAAAAACGCAGCAACCCACATCCAAAAGACAGCCCCCGGTCCGCCCAGCGTGATGGCCGTTGCCACACCGACGACATTTCCTGTGCCGACCGCGCTCGCAAGCGCCGTGCTGACGGCCTGAAAAGGAGTTATGCCGTCTTTCTTTCCGCTTTTAAGGCTTTCTCTGTTTAAAAGACTTCCAAAGGTTTGCTTGAGCCATAAATTGCACTTGAAAAGCTGAAAAAATCTCAATCTCACACTGAACATTACGCCGACAAAAATTATCAACGCAAGCATCAATGGCCCCCAGACGACTGCGTTTACAACATTATTAGCTCTTTCTACAAACCCTAAAACCGCATCCACATTCATTCCTCCGACGACCGAGTTTTTATAAATGTTATGCGGTTTTTAAAAGGAAAATACGCTTTTACAGTGACTTTTAATTTGTAGAAAATGCGGAAGGCTCTAATGGGGCGCCGCGAGGCGCCGAAGGCCCGTAAGGCCTTCGGCAAGCCCAGCACTCAACAGTGT
>JAZQMR010000253.1:0-2544 GCA_045543505.1 Acutalibacteraceae bacterium
AAAACAACAACCTCGGATTTTTTCTCAAAACCGTCAGAGTCTTTGCGCGACTCAAATTTTATCACCGCAATTTTCTTATCGAAGTTTCCTGGATTGATTACCATAAGCCGCCTCTTACAATAAATTCACCGAATGCATACCTAGAATCGTCTCAACCACGCGGTTTAAGTGGCTTTTGTCAACGTAAAAACTGCGGTTGTCGTACATATCTTGTACCAGCACAAAAAGTCGAGCGCCTCGACACGCAAGTCGCGACCAAAGCTATTGCATATAAAGAGTTGCCCTCTCGCGACGAGGCCTTTCGCCAAATTAATTTTTTTTATTACCAAGTTTATCCTTAGAATCCACGGTGCAGCAGCGTTATCAGTTAAAAAGATGAAGTTATTGATCGATTTTTAGTTTCCTGGTTCATTTTGATCCAACTCGACTCAAACACTCGCAGCTATTTTCGGTCAAAGTAACCAATACAAAATCACTAAATCTAAAAATTTGCACCTACGATATCGCGGGCGCATCAATCTTAAATTTTTTTGTAAGCCTTGTGCGCGAAATGCCTGCGCGGGCTCCGCGCTCGATATATTTTTCTCGCATGAGCTGAATCTCGAGGTTTTGAGAAATTTTCATCACCATTCCCGCAAAAGCGCCGTAAAGAACAGGGATGTTTCCGGCTGCTGTGGGTTCTGGCATATTTTCAGAAACGTAAACAGCTTTGCCCAAAAGCTGCCACTCAAAGCCCGATGTTATGCCTTTTCCGTAAGCTAAGTAATAACTTCCGTTTCCGTCCTTCGCTTTACGAAGCTCAGCAAATACAGCCTTGTTCATAATCCAGATTGCATTTTTTTGTTAAATAAAGCCGAACAAACAGCGCAATCCACAATCGCGAGCGCTTTATTTCGTCACAAAAAATGTTTTGTACGCGGCTTGCGACCGGATGCTATCCGGTGTTGAGGGACGGCAAGCTGCAAGCTAATCAAATTATCGATTTTTGCCGCGTTGGCAGCTGTGTAAGTCGTATTGCTCGTTGCCACTAGGTTTGTTGTCGAGGTCGCGCCTGTCATATGGTTGTTCGCTGAGCCGGTTCCAACAAGCAATTCTTTCTCCCAAAACTCAGCAAACGCTTGCGCCATCTTGTTTGTCAAGAAGTTCGTCACATTGATGTCAACATTGTTCAAAAGTTTGCGGCTGATAACCGATAAAGCGCCGTGTGAGTAGCCTTTGAGCTCGTGGAAGTGAACTTTCCTTGACCAGCAACAAGCGCTGTGAATTCATCGCCTTGATAGGCAACGTTTACGTCGCCGGTTGGACTGTCCACACCAGTATCGGCGCCATAAACCGGGATTTCTAGCGTGCCTTTGGTGCTAAATTTTTCGACTTTTTCGTAAATAGGGGAAAGCTCCCTAACTTTTTCAATGATTTTTTTCGCAATGGTCGTCGGAACAATTGCACCATTGTTGCCGTAAGACATTCCGGGGCTGGCTGCTCTTTCTTCGCCCGTGATGATAAAATCAACGAATGCGCGCTCCTTCTCTCCGCTTTTCTTTGCGAAAAGAAAAGCTCGCAAAAGAAACGATTTCACGCACCAAGTCACAATTAAACAAAACTCTCCGTTTCACGCGTTTTTAGCGTCGCCAGCTTTGGGTTTTTCTGCGTGAGATCGATAATTGTTTGCGTGAACATTAGCGCGACGTTGCCTGTGCGGCCACGCACTGAAAAAAGCTCGCAAAAGAAACGGATTCAAGCACTAAGCATATTCTTCCCAAAAGATATGTGACCCGCGCTTGGTCTTGCTGCTCGATTCGCAGATTAGATCATATAGCTAATGTGCTTCGGGTCTGAAATTTCTTTTACCGCGTGTATTTTGCTTGTTGTCTTCTCTTTCTAGGGAGCGCGACTTGGGTCCAGCGTCACGCTGGTGTTCATCAATTATCGAAACTTCTGCCAAATTTATTTCATCCACAAATCGCCGTTTTAAGCCATCTTTTAACGGTTCTTCGTGCTCTTTTAAAGCCTCAAATCCAAAACTCCAACCTCGAAGTTTACCGTTTTTAGCCTTTTCTATTACTTCACCGTCCGTTATTTTGCAAATTGCCCGAAGCCCAATATTATCCTCAAAAAGCTCCACGTTTCCTTGCTTTGTCGACCCCAAAATTCTCGACGGTTCGTGGTTTAAGAGGCATAAAACATCATCACTTTTTTCTAATGCTCGCTGAAATGTTTTCGGGCTAATTTGCTCAACGAATTTTTCGCCGTTGTCGTCGAGCATTGGCCTCGAATCTCTGGCAATCGCATTCACATAGCCATCTAGAAGTACGCTGTCATTCCTGATTTCTATCCGCAATATTGTCACCTCCAGTTTCAATATTTGTAATTTGATTTGTGTTTGGCGTGTAAACCTCTTTTGTCACCGGATTAAACAGCACATCTTGAAGTCCCAATTTGATAAAATTAAGCCCCAAAGGCTCAAGATTTTCTAAATATCTGACCTCGTCTATTTGCATTAGATTCGATTCCAATGCGGTTTTATATGCCTCAAATCGAGTTTTA
>JAZQMR010000254.1:0-2627 GCA_045543505.1 Acutalibacteraceae bacterium
CGTCAGATTCCAGGCTTTTGTTGTTGATTTTTCGCTCTTTCGGTACGGCTTCCAAATCCTCGATTGTTACGTTGACATAGCGGTTTAAGTCAGGCGAAACGTGCACACCGTTGACTTGAATTCCTTGAATTGCATAGTCGGGTTTTTGGGCCTGTTCCTCTGTCGGAGCACCGGTATTTTCAGGTGTAACCGGTTGCCAAGAGGTGGCATTTCGCAGGAAAACAGAATTATCAGCAGCTTGCCCCGAAGGAACGTGCTCGCCATGCTCGATAGCGGCAGCACCTATATCTGAAGCAGAAAGCGTTATGTCTTCATCCAATGCTTTATCGTTTATCTTTCGCTCGAGCGGCACGGCGCCTATGTTTTCCGGCGTTATTACAACAGAGCGATTAAAATCCGGCTGAATGATTTTGCCATTACCTTGAATTGATTGTATCGCCGAATCAGCCTTATTCCCTTGCTCAATGGAGGCTGCACCAATGTCGAGAGCAGTTATTGTTATGTTACTCGATAGAGCCTTTTCGTTAATTGTTCTTGTAATTGGCACCGCTTCAATATTTTCAGGCGTGATGTTAACGATTCGGCTCTCATCGGGCAAAATCGCTGTTCCGTTCCCACGAATTCCTTGTATTGCACTGTCAGCCTTAGAGCCTTGTGTGCTTGAGGCTCCGCCAACATCTGAATAAGAAAGCGTTATGTCGCTTGACAACGCTTTGTTGTTTACGGTCCTACCAATCGGCACAACATTGAGGTTCTCTGGCGTCAAATTGACTGCGTTGGCGGAATCTACCGGCAACACTAAACCGTTGGCCTTTATGCCTTGAACCGCGCTGTCGGCTTTCTCTCCTTGCTTGGCCGTTGCATACTCTGAGCCGTGTTTTCCATCGAGTAAATCAGCATCTAGCCCACAGCCTTCGCCGTCCATGGACATAATTTTGCCCATGATATTTTCCTCCGAATAGGCCTCCATCACCTTATTGACTTCATCTAGGGCTTGAGTTAGCGCTGTAAACTCAGAAGTACTTTCAATTGCACTTTCAAAATCGGTACAGCGGGCAATTTCAATTGACAGACCTTTCACTTTAAGTTTTGTAAGCTCTTCATCCAAAATGTGAAATTCACAATCCCGCATGATTCCTGGCACAATCGACATTTGCGAGGTCAGTTGTAATACCACAATTCCATTGGTTGCTTTTTCAATTTCGCAATTGTTAAAAATCAAGTTACCATCGGGTTTGGTGGCATAAAAAATGACGGTTTTTCCCGTCAAATTAAAAGGTTTCTTCTTATCAAGAATTTTTACTTGTAAGAACCGCGAATTGACTTCGCCCTGATTGACCTTAACCCGAATATCACTTGATTGCCAAACATCGAGAGTTATAAAAGTAGTTGTCATCTCTCATCCTCCTGGTCATTTTTGTTTTTCTCTTCCAGAATCGAGTTTACGTCATTTAACGCTTCAATTCTGGCCTGAGCGCGAGTGTCGGACAAAATATCGGAGAGGATTCCCTCTAAAATAAACGCCGGCAAATTGTACTCAACGCTTGCGAGATTTACGGCGCTCAGTATTTTCCCTTTAGCGTTTGCAATTTTCAAAGATATCGGTAGCTCCAAAATCAATTTTCCTCCTTCTGCAATTCTTCTAACAGCTTTTGAACTTCTTCTTTGGTGTAAACTTCAAGTTTTTCAGCTGTTTGTACCTCGCTCTGTGTGTTTGTTTTTTCCTCATGTTCCGCATCTTCTGGCGTTAAATAGATATCCATACAAAAACCTCCTTTCGCTTTTCTTTGCGAAAAGAAACGCTCGCAAAAGAAACGATTTCGCGTCTAAAGTCACAAATAAACCAAAGGCTCAATTTCACGCGTTTTCCATATTGCGCGACAGAGTAGCTGTAAATTTTATCTAAGCTTTCCCGCGACTTGTCCCGTGCGGTCACGCACTTACCCATACCAAGTGCCACTGACTAAAATTCCGTTTTGAAATTGCAACTGGCAACCGTTTGACCACCGGCTCAAAGTTCCATCACTGTTCATTTCCAGAGGCTGAACCATGTTTAGCGTTCCGGTAATTCCACCGCCTTCAAAATTCACGTTTTTTAAAGTGTAATAGTGCATATCTACATCGCAGCCGGCGTGCAGTGTGTTTTCGGCGTAATTTTCCCAGGCTTTGCCGTTTTGTACATATGTCCATTTTGTCGTATAAGCACTATCAGATGCGCTTGTTCGTGCAGCCCAAGACATGTAGGCTCCTTGATATTCCAAATCAAAAGTTAGCCCCTTTTTTGCGGTATCACTTGAAAGTTGATTGGTTCCAATTTTTCCAACATAATAGCCGTCTCGATAAAAATGGTTGCCGTTTTCATCAAACACAGCTCGCCGTTGGTTAGCATCAAGAGAACCGTTATAAATAGCCAATTGGCCGGCTTCAAGCTGAATGTAGTTGCTGTTGTTATTCCACGCAACGCGCACGCTGTAGGCGTTTTGCGTAATTTTTGTCGCGAACTCGGAGTTATCAACTTTTTTAGAAACTTCCGTGTTAATCTCGCTTGCAGTCTGGGTTAACGCCGTTTTCGTAGCATAAGTACTCGACGCTGAATTTTTGGTTAAATATGTTTCTGAAATTGTGCT
>JAZQMR010000255.1:0-8801 GCA_045543505.1 Acutalibacteraceae bacterium
GGAACATGATGTATGGAAATGGCGTATGGGTTGGCACTTGCGCGAACTATACAGATAAGGCGCAAACTGGTTTTTGGTATTCCACGAATGGTATTGATTGGGCACAATCTAACGTTACATCCGGCTCATCGCAAGACTTGACGTATGCGAATGGCGTGTGGCTCTGCCGAAGTTCAGGTGATGGAAGCTTTTACTCGGCGGATGGCAAAACGTGGGAAAGTTTAGATATCAACACTTACGCTCCGTCATATGTAAATGGCCTGTGGATTTGCAGCTCGGGCAGTTATATCTGCTACTCGGAAAACGGCAAAACCTGGACACAAACAGACTGTCCGTGTCTTGCGATGGGGCAAACGAGTTGCGCAAATGGCGTGTGGCTTAGAACGGGATATACCATTATGCCGAAGGATGCGACTGGTATCGGGGTGTTTTACTCAACTGACGGCAAAAATTGGAATCAAGCTGATTTTCCGCTAGTGGAGCAATACGAAAGGATAGAATTTAACCCTACATCGATTAAAAATGAAGACGGCTTATGGGTTATGTTGGACCAATACGAAGGTTTATATTACTCGACGTTGACGAGGCAGATTTCAAAAAGTGCTTAAGCAGAGCAACAAATTAAAAATTCAGACGTATTAAGGAGGCTATTTTTATGAAAGTATTTATTGGCGTAGGACATGGAGGAAGCGACCCAGGAGCAGTTAGCTACTTGGTCGAGAAAGATGTTAACTTGGTGGAAGCTTTAGCTTGCCGAGATTTTTTAGAGGCACACGGTGTGCAAGTTTTGATGTCGCGAACAAGCGACGAGGATGACCCGTTGACTGACGAAATAAAGGAGTGCAATGCGTTTAATCCAAATTTAGCGATTGATGTGCACAATAACGCAGGCGGCGGAGACGGGTTTGAGGCATATTATCATTACAAAGGTGGAACCGGTAAAGCTCTAGCGCAAAACATTGAAGCTGAAGTTAAGGCAATCGGACAAAACTCGAGGGGCTGTAAAATTCGCTTAAATTCTGGCGGAACAGACTATTACGGTTTTGTTCGAGAGACAGCTTGTCCGGCGGTAATTGTTGAGGGTTGCTTTGTGGATAATGCAACGGACGTTCAAATTGCTGATTCGCTGGAGGAACAAAAAGCCTTTGGCGTAGCTTATGCCAAAGGTATTTTAAAAACGTTGGGAATTTCTGTAAAAGAAAATCAGGCTCAATTAAAGCCCTCATCAAAAGCGAAGTATTATGTTCAAGTCGGGGCTTACGCAAACAAAGAAAACGCTGAAAAGCAGCTACAGAAAGCGGAAGACGCCGGATTTTCCGACGCCTTTATAAAAGAATTTTAATGGGAAGCAATATGGAAAACAAAACCTTTGGAATAGCTTCATTTGCGATTCTGATTGAAGCGATTATTACATACTTTAATCAGTTTTTCCTGCAAGAAAACTTCTGCTGGCAGATGCTGTTCAGTATAGCTTTCGGCATAGTCATTGCAGTAGCTTATAAGCTAGATTTACCGGCGCATTTTAGGAGTGTCAGCTAAATAATTAAGACGCTATACGCAAGTTGTGCGTGGAGTTTTTTTTAGACAAAAAATAATGCATCTTTACAGAATAGCAAAATTATTGACAAACTTTTCTTATAGAGCTAATATTTGTATGTAGCGAACTAATTCGTGCGCTATGCCGACGCTTTTTTATGGCTTATTGAAAAAGGAAAGGGTGTATAAAATGGATTTTGTTGACGAGATTAAGATGTTTGCAAAGAGAATCGAGGAGTTAAGGCCAAGCATAGAAACAGAAGAGGCAACTAAAACATCTATAATTTTACCGTTTTTCCAGCAACTGCTTGGTTATGATGTTTTTAATCCGGAGGAATTTACTCCAGAATTCTCAGCTGACATCGGTTTAAAACGGGCCGAGAAAGTAGATTACGCGATCAAGGCTAATGGCAAACCGATTATTATCATTGAGTGTAAGTGCCTGGGAGAGTGCTTAAAAAGCCATCACGCACAGCTGTTCAAGTATTTTGCGGCAACTGCAGCGAAATTCGCAATTTTGACGAACGGAGAGGACTATCAATTCTATTCCGATTTAGATTCGCCTAACCAGATGGATAAAACTCCATTTCTTGAAATCAACTTATCTAAAATGAAAGATGAGCAAATTTCAGAATTGAAAAAATTTCATAAATCGAACTTCGATACCAAAAAGATTCTCGAGCGAGCCTCTGACTTAAAATATACCAATGAGTTCAAAAATATATTTTCGGAGCAATTGAAAAATCCTTCTGATGATTTCGTGAGGTTTTTCTTATCGATTGCTTATAACAAAAGACAAACTCAAAATGCTATTGAGTACTTCCGCTTGTTGCTCAAAAAGGCGCTTCATAACTACATAAATGAGCTGATGAACGAAAAAATAAAAACTGCACTCGAAAGCGATTCGGTAGAATCTTTAAAAGATATCGAGCTTGAACTTGAGGAGAAAAATACAAAGATACACACTACGCAAGAAGAGCTAGAGTCTTACGTCATAGTAAAGACTCTATTGTCCAGCGTTGTGGACGTTCAAAACATCACATATAAGGACACAGGCAACTACTTTGCGATTTTATACGGGACCAAAAATACCAATTGGATTTGCCGCTTGTACCTAAATAGCAAAACAAGCAAATACATTGTGCTTAACACGCCCGGCGACGAAAAACTTAAAGTTTCAATAAGGAATATCTATGATATAAAAAATATAAAAGAACAGTTAAAAGAGATTGTCCGCAGGTTTTTATAGTTGGCTTGGTTTAAAGAAAAAGTTGACAATAAATCTCAATAGATTTCTGGCGTCTCGAGAAAGTGCAAAATTTTAGAGTGTCGGCTAAATAATTGCATATATAGATTTATTGACATGAAAGGCTACATAAAGGAACATCGTCAAACCAATCATTTCGAGGGAGCGGGAAACACAGCAGGCTTTTCGTCGAACTCTTGCAAACCAGGCCGCTGAGGAAAGTTGATCCGGCCTTTATGTCTTGTTGGCACAAACTGGCAGCCGCATTTCTTGCACTTGTAGCGTTGTTCGCCCTTTACAAAACCGGCTTTTACGTATTCATTTGATTCGCATTTTTTGCATTTGTACACCGTTAGTTTCTTCCTATTGTATTTTAAGAAGCACCTCCGCATTATTTATAGATTACTATTACGGTAGAATTTCTTTAAACTATAATAGTAATGAGTCCAGTAAAAACCGAACTCATTCTCAAATAATTTAATATTCTATTTTGTTTAAACTTTTGGGTTAGTTTCGAGCTAAACGATTGTGCATGGCCCAGGTTCTATGCCAGCGCTTTTCCTTTCTCTTTCTGCACGACCGAACAGTATCAACGCTTCTCCCATCGCCTTGCCTTCTTTCCTGCAATCATCACCCCATTTTTGTATCCGATCTAGGGGACTTTCGAAGGGAACCGTCTTTCCATACTGGCTATATGCACCAGAACTGCTCGCTTTACTTCTAACTTTCTCGAGCTCTTTATCACTAAGTGGTGACAGTTGCGCAAAGGAATTTGGACAAGAAAAAGCTGTGCATATCAACACACATATCAACAATAAAAGTTTTTTGATTTTCATAAAATCACCTCCCTTATTAGCTTATAAATTACTCACTTTTTGTAACTACCTCCTTAGTGGAATCAGCTAACCGACCATATTTATGCTTTAAAGTTTTGCTCAAAGAGTACTTCCAGTTTCCGCAAGAGAGGCTATGGAATAGTGAGTGTGTCAAATTATACTTAGCACGAAAAAATAAAAATGTCGAAAAAAGTAATATTTAACTAATTTTCACAAACTTGTATGAATTAATATTTTAAATAATTATGTTACAAAAAATTGGCATATATTGCATATCAAAATTCTATAAGGGAACAACTCCCTTAATTTCGCAAGAGGGCTAATAAAAGAAAATCAAGCTCAATTAAAGCCCTCATCAAGCGCGAAGTATTATGTTCAGGTTGGAGCTTACGCGCAAAAAGAAAATGCTGAAAAACAGCTACAAAAAGCCAGAGATTCCGGCTTCGTGTATGCATTTATAAAGGAATTTTAAGGGTGAAAAATATGGACAACAAAACCGTTGGCATAGCTTCGTTTGCGATTCTGATTGAAGCGATTATTACATACTTTAATCAGTTTTTCGTTCAAGAAAATTTCTGTTGGCAAATGCTATTTAGCATAGCTTTGGGCATCGTAATCGCGGTCGCTTATAAGCTGGATTTACCGGCGCATTTTAATCTAAACTCGCAGATTCCGTACGTTGGCTGTGTGCTAACAGGAATTTTGCTCTCGCGAGGGAGTAACTATGTTTTTGATTTGCTAAAACGCTCGAGTTACTGTTAAACAAATAATTTAAAGATATTGGCGCGTTTTTATTGTTTTAGCAGAATCTGTGTTTTTTGGAAAATATTGTTGAAAAATCATTTCTCAATGATATAATGAAAGTGCATTATAAAATTTAATCATTAATTTATAGTGATATTGCAATATATTATACTGTTTTCCGGAAAAACTTATAAGTTAATTGTTTAATTTATCAATGCAAAATCTTTCGCAAAAATGGAGGCAAATCAAAATGAACCTGGTAAATTGCAGTAAAAACAAAATGCTCAGTATTGTTCTTGTGGTATCTGTTTTAATGGCTACAGCTATTAGTACTGTTAAGTTTTTTGGGAACAGAGAACTTTTAAGAGTTTGCAATAGCGTGTTGGTAGAGAAACTAGATGAAAACCACGCAATATTGAGTTGCTTTTCGCCTCGTGCTAAGGTTAACGAAATGTTGTTTAGCAAGTCTAAAGATTTAGATGAGTACCGCTATGATATTAGCGATACCGGTAACTTGAAAAACTTTTATAGCTTTAAATCGAAGGATAATATTGTAATAGACAATAGCTTATCAGCTAATCCTACGCTTTGCGGGGCAATTGCCACTGCTGTTACAGCGCCTACAGCTGCTAGTGTTGCCGGGGCTGTCGGTGCAGCCGGTTCGGCTGCAGTCGCGGCAGCTCCTGTGGTTGGTGAAATTGTTGGTGCAGGTGCAATATCTGCTGCGGCAGGTCTAGGTTGGACGACTGGTGCAAGTCTTGTGGCCGCTACGGCTGTTGCAGCAGCTCCTGTAGCAGTTGTTGGTGGCACTATATTCGGTTTACTGAGCGTGGGATAAATGTTTTTTTCATAGGTATGAAGTGGGGACTGCTTAAAGGTCCCCAACTATCTTTTTAAGGAGATAAATTGATATGAAAAAGAAAAAAAAAGTTTTTTCTAGTGCAAATCTATTTTTTCTTTGTGTATCATTAGTGTTTCTGGTAAGCTACTATTACGCAATATGGCAGCGCGACGCAGTTATTAATATAGGCTCTGCAAGCACAATATTTTTAGTAATGTGCGTTGCGGCATGCTTTTATTTTCCTATAAAGTTTCCCCTATTAATAAAGATTAATGAGGATGACGTTGATACGTCTTATTATAAAGATATCTATGTTAAAAAGTTGGGTTTTTGGTCTCAGCTATATCAAGGATTATTTTGCTGGAGCAAAGCTGGTGATTCTATCTCTCTTTTTAGTGACAAGATTATAAAGTTAGGAATAAACAATAGAGATTGTAAGTTTGCTCAATGCTATGAAGCTGTTAAAGCCAGACATAGATTTTGTGATTTTGCTTTAACTATACTTACAAGCGTAGCCGCTTTTTTTCTTGCAAAAGAAGTTAGCAAAACTGGTATTGTCTTTGGGTTTGTATTGGCAACATATGCGATACTTTTTAGATTCAGAAATGTAATTTTAAGTCGAATTTTTAGCGTCTGTATTTCTGATGGCGAAGAGTATAAAGTTGCATTAATGTTCCCTTATGGTTCCGTACGCGATTTTTTAAATAAGAGTTTTGGGTTTGCCTATTATGCGGACAATACCATTCTAATTCACAAGGACGTTTTTTGTGGTGGAGAAGTTTTACGGAAATATATATTTGCCCACGAAGTAGGACATTTGAAGAAGGCTTGTCGAGTAGCGAACGTTTTTATTATTTCAATATTTATATTTATGACTTATGCGTTTTTTATTAGTTTGGGTTTGATAGTTCAGAGTGCATCTAGCAATATTTTTTCGCCTATTTTACCACTTATTGGATATCTTGTTTTCTTGTGTGCTTATTTACCTTTTGTTCAAAGGATTAATCAAAAATCTGAACGGTTAGCAGATACTTACGCGATAAATGATATCGGTAAAGATGCAGTCTTACAAGGACTAAAAGCTATAAAAGATGACAGCGCATATGAAAAGCTAGGTCTCAATTTTAGCGGTATACCCATTGATAGGAGAATAAAATTTGTTGAAGAATATGCATACGAATGAGAGAACGACCTTTTTTAAGAGAATCTACATATTTTTGGGCTGTTCAATTATTGTTGGAATCTTTGTTCCATTTTTTATTGTATTTCAATTAAAGTCTACTCAGGGTGTAAATGCTGCGGTGTCTTTAAGCAATATAGCCTGCTATCTAAGATTTCTTGCTGGCAGTAAAAGTGAGATGATATTGAGTATAGCTGTCCACAATATGGCTGTAGCTTTATTTTCGTTTATTTTAAGTTTTTTTTCGTCGGGAGTATTGGGCTGTTTGTTTTTATTTATGAATAGCTTTGTGTTAAGTACAACATTGATAGGTGTTCATACGGTGCATACAATCATTTTTGTTTTGTTAGAGTTTATTGGGATATGCCTTTCGGTGTTTGGAGGAACGGCACTTTCTGAGAAGCGAAAAAGAGAAGTGTGTTTAAGAGATTTACTAAAACAAGCGACATTGTTGCTCTCTATCATAAGTTGTGTTTATGTTTTAGCGGCGGTAATTGAGCAGTATGTGATAACTGGGCATTGGAGGTAACTTATGAGAAGAATATTAAAAAATAATTTTTTTATTGCTGCCATTATTTTTATTTCAGTTTTCTTGGTGACAACTATTTACTATGTGAAGGGTCTAGTTTTTTTTAACTTTCTTTCGCTTTTTGGAAACGTATCGATTATTCTAATGACGATGCTGTCCGTGATAGTGTGCAATAGTCTCTTTGTGTTGGCGACTGACTATTTGTTTTGCAAACACTCAACATTTAAAGAGCGATTTTTCTATATAACCAAATCGATGTGGTTATCTCAACTTCCACTTTTGCCGGTTACGCTAATTTTGATATTTTTAAATTTTTTTGTAAATTTAGAGATTTCTACAATTAATGATATTATTGTTTTTTGCATCGCTTACTTAAGTCAATTAGTGTTATTCTTTTCATATAAGTTTATCACTAACCGTGACTGGAGTACCACAATCAAAGTTGTTGCATCACAATTTTTATTAACACTTATTTTGTCTTTTTTGCTAAAGTTTATTTGAATTTTCTTAATACTCGAAAAGCTCGCACTATGCGAGCTTTTTTTATAATCAAAATAAAATTAGAAATTGATTAAATTCAAGTATCATCTTCAAAATCTAAAAACTTACTTGGTGCGACGTTTAACGCAAGAGCAATGTCAAACAATGTGTCCAAAGAGATAGCTTTGCAAACATTTGGAGCTTCAATTTGGCCAACATATGAGTGGTCTTTGCCAATTATTTCGGCTAACGTTTCTTGAGTTAGTCCTCTCAATTTTCTGTAATAAGAAATTTTTAATCCTAATTTTATATATTTATCTTTGTATACTTCTTTCAAATCTCATCACTCCGTCTAAAATAATTTTATCAGGTTGACAAGATAATTATTATTGACTAAAATACAGTATATATTGCTTGACAGACAATAACGGCGAAAATAAAAAGTTCCCCAATTGGAGAACTTTATAACCTATCTGAACTCAAGCAATTTATATGGCTCTATTTTTAAGACCTTCGCAATGTCAAATAAGACCTCTAGCGAAAATGTTTTCACTTCATTTGGAGCCTCGATTGCGCTTATATAGGAGCGGCTTAAGTCGGTAGCTTCAGCTAATTCTTCTTGTGTGTAACCGGCTAGCTTTCTGTAGTAAGAGACATTGAGACCAAGCTGTATATATTTTATTTCGTTTTCTTTGCGTATTTTTTTCGATTTAGACATGAAAAATCCCCCTTAGTTTAGAGGGTACACGTTGAAAAGAATGATATACACAAACTAATAAGCGGCTATTGCAAACTAACAAGCAGCAAATATATAATTGTAAACGGATTTGTTATAAAAAAATCAATAAACTTCCATGTACATGGAAGTTAAAGAAACAATATTCAATTATTATCGGATTTTATATTTTCTATTGCGTATTTGCAGCACTGAAGAACGAGTAAGTTAAAAGAGACGCCATTTTCTGAAGCAATTTTATTTAGCTCCTCGAACAGAGTTTCAGTAAAACGAATCGTTCTTGGAACGTTGGCATTTTTAAATTCATTGTTTACTTCAAACATTATGTCACCTCTTCAGCAATTACTTATGTAGTGAATTTTAACACTATATTTGTTTACAAAATATAACCGTTTATGATACTGTAAATATAACCTTAAAGTGAGAGTGACTGGAATGGGGAAGAAGGCTTGCTGCTTTTATTTTGGGAAAAGGAAATTTAATTTTGAGAGTTTAAAACCAACTCTGAAGAGCGAAATAGAAAAGTTAGTTGCAACTTTTAATGTTACAGAGTTTTATGTCTGTGCTCAAAATGAGTTTGACAATTTGTGTATAGAGTGCGTTAAAGAAGCTAAAAAAGTACATCAATTTTTAAATGTATGTTTAGTGTCGATTAACTTCACTCAAAGGGTTA
>JAZQMR010000256.1:0-7846 GCA_045543505.1 Acutalibacteraceae bacterium
CACGGGCAACCCAACACACAGTTTTGCTGTGCGTTGGGTATCGCGCAAACTTAAAATTTAAGTTTGCGCGGCCTCGCGGCCGGCCAAGGCTACGATAAAGCCATCCATTTATTAACGACTAGTTATAGCCTAAGGGCCACGGCCCTACTTACCCGAAGCGATAATTTTCTCCCACAGAGGTGACATACTCCGAAGTCGCGCGATAATCTCGGGCAGCACCTCCAAGATGTAATCAACTTCCCCATGGTGTTGTCGTCGCTCAAGGAAAGCCTCAGCGATCCATGCGCGACCTCGTGAGGCAGTCCAAGCGCGAGCAAAACATGGCTCGGGTCGAGTGAGCCGGACGTGCATGCAGAACCGGACGACGCACAAATTCCCTTAGCGCTCAGCATGAGTAGCAACGCCTCTCCCTCGATGCCGTTAAAGCACATATTCACATTGCCTGGAAGTCTCTTTGTTGGATGTCCGTTCAGACGCGAACGCTCGATTTTAAGAAGGTCTGCAATCAACTTGTCGCGCATTGAAACAAGCCGTTTGTTTCGCTCCTCCATATTCTCGCAGGCCTCTTTTAGCGCAACACTCATTCCGACGATTCCCGCGACGTTTTCGGTTCCAGCACGCCTTCCGCGCTCTTGCGCGCCGCCCTCAATGAGCTGCTCAAGAACAACTCCACTTCGGATGTACAACGCGCCAACGCCTTTGGGACCATGGAACTTATGCCCTGACAAAGACAACAAATCGATATTTTGCTCGTTGACGTCAATCGGCAAAGTCCCCACGGCTTGGACGGCGTCGGTGTGAAAGAGAACCTTATGCTTGCGGCAAATCTCCCCGATTTCTCGTATTGGCTGGACGGTGCCGATTTCGTTGTTGGCGTACATGATCGTGACGAGCGCCGTTTTGTCCGTGATCGCGTTTTCGAGCTCATCGAGATGAATAATTCCGTCCTCGTGAACATCCAGATACATCACAGAGAAGCCTTCTTTTTCAAGGGCCTCCACCGTATGCAAAACCGCGTGATGCTCGAACCTCGTGGTGATTATATGAGTTTTCCCCTTCTTGGCCATGCTATGCGCGGCGCCCTTGATGGCCCAGTTGTCGGCCTCGCTGCCGCACGATGTGAAGAAAATCTCGGTCGGCTTTGCGCCAAGGCATGAGGCAACAACTTTTCGAGCGTCCTCCACGGCCTGTTTTGCAGTTTGCCCCAAAGGATAAATGCTAGAAGGGTTCCCAAAGTTCGTCTCGTAGAACGGCAACATCGCACTCAAGGCTTTCCTGGAAACGGCGGTCGTTGCGGCGTTATCTGCGTATATGATTTTCTCCATGCGCGTCACCCTCGTCAAAGATTTTGATTATAGCACCATTATACCGCGGAGAGCGCTTTTGTGCAATGAAGTATGGTGTTGGGTGTGCCCTAGTTGCGCATTTATAAGCTGAATTTTTACCTGAATCGCAAGTTTAAAGTCTTACTCAAATGTGAATTTCAGTGAGTGCCCTAAGGGGGAATTTTCCATTGGGCTAATTGCCATGTCCGGGTCGCGAGGCGCCGAAGGCCCTGCGGACCTCCGGCGCCTCGCGGCGGTCAGGCGATTGCTTATGATACTACCTAATACAAATCTATTTAGGATATAGATGACTTTTCGCTTGAATTTTCATTTTCGACTACCGTCTGCGCTATTTCTTTATCTTCTCTCAAACTAAAAATATCCTCTTCGCCGTTATAATCAACTTCATATATTGGCTTCTCAACGGCATCTCCCGCACGCTGCCGCTCGATAGCTATAGCTGACTTAAGGCCGGCAACGATTTTCTCGATTTCGCGTGCGCCTTGATTGGTTTTGGCTGTTTTAGCGGCAATTTTCTTTGCGGTGTCGCCGAAGTTAAGCTCGACCGAATATTTCTCCTTATTGCGCTTGGCTACTCCAGCCAAAACTTCAGCGGTAATCTCCTCGTACGCAGCCTCGTCTAGATTCTCAAACTCGATAACATTTAGCCGGTTGAGGAAGGACTTGTCGTGAACGATGTGGGTCCTTGAGCCGGTCCCGTCGTCTTGAGCCTCGCCTTGATTGTTTCCTGCGGTAACGGAAGAGTGGTCTTCATTCGAGGTGATGATTATCAGCAACCCAGAGCAATCGATTTTCTCCCCGTAAATGGAAATTTGTCCCCTATCCATAATTGTACGCAAGACCTCATCAAAGTCGGCTGTGTGCATTTTGTCGTACTCGTTTATTATCAAGACAACGTTCGGATTCGTCCTTATCTGGCTTATGATGGACGTATCCTCGGGTATCATACTCGAGCTTTGGTTGCGGCATTTCGCCTCGCTCATATAGAAAAGCTGCTCTTTCAGACTCCTCGAGGAGCCCTTGTCGATATCGGATGCGTCGACGTAAATCGGCTTCGCGTTAGGCCCCATTATGGCGACAGCCAATCCATCTGCGAGGAGCGACTTGCCTACGCCAGACGGGCCCACCATGTATATCACGTCGCCTTTTTTATATGGTTTATTGTTTTCCTTCGCCTCGTTCCTAGCATCAATTATTGAAGCGACAATCTCGGTGGCTTTTTTCTTGGCCTTTTGCTGACCCTTTATTTTTTTCAGCTGCTCATCCATAGATTTTGCAACTTTGTCGGAGTTCAACTCTACCTTCGAAAACTTCATTTTCACCTTGTCCACAACGGATTTGCCAAGGTACCATAGCGACGACAAGCTGCCCAGACCTATGGTTATACCGCTAACCATGTAGCCAAGCTGACCCAGCTCAATCAGCGGATTTGCGACCTTGCCAAACCAGCCTTTGAACTTGCCGCCCTCAGTCAGCCCAGACAAAAAAGTCCCGTTTCCTTTGTCTCCGAAATGGACATTTTCAATTATGTTGGTTACGGTTTCTTGCGTCGACGAGTCAAGCGCACTTGTTTTAAGCGTACCCAAACAGTTGGCCGTTAGTGATAACGCCAACATCAGCGATAAAAATTTTTTCATAAAGCATTCCCTTTCTTTAGTTGTTGAACAATATTATATCACACTTTTGTTCAAGTTGCAAGCTTATTTGAAAAAATTTTAACGAATGAATCTAATTTTAAACTTCAAAATCAGTCAAAGATTTCCCTCGGGCACAAGTAATTTAGCTGTCCGATCTGTTCGCCGTGGCGTATGTAGAGCCGCGGAATCCTTTTGCTCATTAAACATAGTATTTCGTAGTTGATGGTTTTGACAATGCCCGCCAGCTCCTCGACGGTAATCTCATCGTCGCCGTCCTTACCGAAAACCGTCACCACAGTGTTTTCCTTCACGTCGTCGAGGTCGCTGATATCGAGCATCGTCTGATCCATACAAATCCGGCCTATGACCGGTACGCGCTTCCCGTTGATGAGCATACTGGCCTGGTCGCCAAGGGCACGCAAATATCCATCCGCATAGCCAATCGGCACCGTCGCAATTTTAGTCTCGCGCTGAGTCACGAACGCACCACCATAGCCGACTGGCGTATTTTTAGGCACAGTTTTCACCTGCGAGACAACCGTCTTTAAGCTCATCGCCGGCTGCAGATTAAGGTCGGTTTGCAGCCCGTCCGCGGGCATAAGGCCATAGAGAATAAGCCCCGCGCGAACCATATCGAGATTAGCTTTCGGGAAGTTTAAAATACCACCGCTGTTGCTGCAATGCCGTATGCCGACATCCACGCCGTTCGCGGAGAGCGCCTCACAGACATAAGTGAAGTCATCCAGCTGCTTATTTGTAGTGCTCGCCCCACCCTTCAAGTCGTCCGCGACGGAAAAATGCGTGAAAATCCCCTCAGGCACAAGGTTCTCCAACGAGCAAACCTTTGTCAGCGTATTTATTGTTTCTTGACAATTTTCGTCATTTTTAAAAACAAAACCGATACGACTCATTCCCGTATCGATTTTGAGGTGCATTTTCACTTGAACGTTGTTTAGTTTCGCATAGTGAGACAATTCGCGCGCATACTCTTCCGAGAAAACCGTCTGGGAAATATTAAAGTGAGAAAGCTCATAGGCCATATTTGCCGGCGTGTAGCCCAAAATTAGAATAGGCTTTTTCACGTCGTTGCTGCGCAGCTGAAAGGCTTCTTCAAAATTCGAGACCGCAAACCAATCTGCGCCCAGGCGTTCGTATTCCTTCGCCAAGGCAACCGCCCCATGGCCATAGGCGTCAGCTTTAATTACACATAAAATCTTCGTCCTCTGCGGCAGTTTACCGCGTACTTGCAAAAAATTTTGCTTTATCGCATCCAAATCGATATTCGCCCATGTTCGCTTAAAAAAATAATCCATCAAAAGTGTCCTTTCTTCACATATGTTCCCATTATACTACCAAAATCAAAGGCCTTCAATGTGTACGTTCGACAAGAAGGGCATAAATCTCCGGTTGTTATGTTTATTTGTTCTGTTTTATTATATAATTTAAGCGTGCTTTGCGGCAGTTCTTTCTTGAGGCAGGCAAGCGCTAGGCGCCCGCAGGGCGGGCGGTCGCGACATTGTCGTGACCGCGCCGACGCTTAACTTTTCAAGTTAAGCGTTACAAAAATGCAAAACTACAATAAAATTTGACAAAAGAACGTACTTTTGCATTTTTGGCCCTGCGGGCCGCGGCTTGCCAGCCCATAAAAAGAAAACTCCGCACAAAACAGATTTTTTGAGGTGAAAAATCATGTCATTAGTAAACACGAAAGAGATGCTAAAAAAGGCATACAATGGCGGATACGCGGTCGGTGCATTCAACGTGAACAACATGGAGATCGTACAGGGCATCACGGAGGCTTGCCGAGACTTGAGCTCGCCGGTGATTTTGCAGGTGTCGTCGGGTGCGAGAAAATATGCGAGTCACACATACCTAATGAAGCTTGTCGAGGCGGCAGTGGCGGAGACGCCTGTGCCGATAGCACTGCACTTGGACCACGGGGACAGCTTCGAGCTGTGCAAGAGCTGCATCGATGGCGGGTTCACATCGGTTATGATTGACGGTTCGCACTTACCTTACGAGGATAATATTGCTCTCGCGAGAAAGGTCATAGAGTACGCACACCCACGAAACGTCACAGTTGAGGCCGAACTGGGACGCCTGGCGGGCATAGAGGATGACGTCAACGTATCCGCAGAGAATGCCTCATACACGGACCCGGCGCAGGTGGAGGATTTCGTCGAGCGAACGGGCGTTGATTCGCTTGCGATAGCTATCGGAACAAGCCACGGAGCCTACAAGTTTAAACCAGGCCAAAAGCCGCAACTACGGTTTGACATCTTGCGCGAGATAGAAGCTCGCCTGCCGAACTTCCCAATAGTCTTGCACGGGGCCTCGTCGGTGATACCGGAGTTCGTCGAGCAGATAAACGCAAACGGCGGGCAAATGCCAGACGCGATAGGAATCCCCGAGGAGATGCTGCGCGAGGCCGCGAAGATGGCCGTTTGCAAGATAAATATCGACTCAGACCTACGTCTGGCGATGACCGCGACCATTCGAAAACATCTCGTTGAGAATCCAAGCCACTTCGACCCACGGCAGTACTTAAAGCCGGCCAGGGAAGCCATCTACAACATGGTCAAGCACAAGATAGAGCATGTTCTGGGTAGTGCGAACAAAGCTTAGTTGAGGGCAGGCGCCGCGCGGTATAGTGCGGCGCTATGATGTGGAATAAGATGGCAAATATGTGTGAGTCGCCAGTGAGTATTGATTTGCCGAAGAAGCCGCGAGGTAAGATTAACTCAAAATTTTGAGTTAATCTTAGAAACCAGTCCTCTTTGAGGGCTGGTTTTGCTCCATAAAAAAGTTTTTATGGAGCGCCTCGCGGCGCCTTTTCTGAGGTACCAACCGTTGATTAGTGATTTTGCGACCATTGAGAAATTTATGCTATAATGGAAGCAAAAACGAGGGCAGGTAAAAAGCATGGACTACATAAAGGCGCTGTCGGAGCAATTCGGGCTGCGGGCGTGGCAAGTCGAGAACATCATCAAGCTCATCGACGAAGGCAACACCATCCCGTTCATCGCGCGGTATCGCAAGGAGGCGCACGGCTCGCTTGACGACCAAAAGCTGCGAGAGATCAGCGAACGGCTGACCTACTTGAGGGGACTGGACGAGCGACGCGAAGAGGTGCGAGCGCTGATAACGGGGCTTGAGGCGATGACTGACGAGATAAGTGCGGCCCTCGACGCGGCGCAGACCCTCTCGGAGATCGACGACATTTATAGGCCGTACCGACCAAAACGCAAGACAAGAGCCTCGGTAGCCAAGGAAAAGGGCCTAGAGCCGCTTGCAGACATGATTTTCGAGCAAAAGAGGAATTCCGAAGAACCACTAGTTTTGGCACAAGCCTTTATAGACACCGAAAAAGGCGTGGAAACCGCGGAGGATGCGCTTCAAGGCGCGATGGATATCATCGCGGAGAACATCTCGGACGACGCCGGAATTCGTAAGCGCTTGCGAGTTGTCGCGATGGCGCAATCGATTTTGACTTCAAAGGCCGTAGACAAGGAGAAAGATTCAGTTTACAAGCAATATTACGACTTTAAGGAGCCCGTCGCGAAAGTCGCAAGCCATCGAATTTTGGCCATAGACCGCGGCGAGAAGGAAGATTTCTTGAAGGTTGCTGTTGACTTCGATATAAACCGGGCGCTAAACATAGTGTGCTCGACCGTCGTGAAGGCCGGCTCGCCATGCACACAAACTGTGCAAGCCGCCGCGGAAGACGCCTACAACAGGCTGATTTTCCCGTCAATCGAGCGAGAAATTCGCAATGAGTTGACACAGCGCGCGCAGGAGCAGGCCATGAAAGTGTTCTCGCTCAATTTGAGGCACCTCCTCATGCAGCCGCCTGTCAAGGGAAAAGTCGCGATGGGCCTCGTCCCGGGCTATCGCACGGGCTGTAAGGTGGCCGTCGTGGACGCGACAGGCAAAGTGCTCGCCACGAACGTGATTTATCCGACGCATTCGCCGGTCAAGGTGGATGAGGCCAAAAAGTTGATTGCTGCGCTGATTCGCAAATTTGACGTGGAAATCATTTCCATAGGCAACGGCACGGCCTCCAAGGAGACGGAGATGTTCGTCGCGGACCTGATTCGCGAGGCGGAGCTGGACGTGTCGTACATGGTGGTAAGTGAAGCCGGCGCTTCGGTCTACTCGGCTTCCAAGCTGGCTGCCCAAGAGTTTCCAGATTTCGACGTGACATTGAGAAGTGCCGTATCCATCGCGCGCAGACTTCAAGACCCTCTCGCGGAACTGGTGAAAATCGACCCGAAGGCCATCGGCATCGGGCAATATCAGCACGACATGCCCAAAAAGCAGCTCGATGAGGCCCTTGGCGGCGTGGTCGAGGATTGCGTTAACACCGTCGGCGTGGATTTGAATACCGCATCGCCATCGCTTTTGTCGCGCGTCTCCGGCGTGAGCCCGACCGTTTCTCAAAATATCGTGGCCTACCGCGAGGAGAACGGTGCCTTTAAGTCGAGAAATGAGCTTAAAAAAGTCGCTAAGCTTGGGCCAAAGGCCTTCTTGCAATGTGCCGGCTTCTTGCGCGTGGCAGAAAGCTCAAACGTGCTCGACAACACCGCGGTTCATCCCGAGTCCTATGACGCCGCCAAGCAGTTGCTTGAGTTGTGCGGCTTCAGCCTCGCGGACATCAAATCGGACAAAATTAAAGGCCTTAAGGCTAAAGTCGAGGAGCTTGGAGAGGCAACCCTCGCGGAGAAAATTGGCGTTGGTGTTCCCACCTTGCAAGATATCGTCACGGAGCTGCTGCGTCCCGGCCGAGACCCACGCGATGAGTTGGTTCAGCCGCTCTTGCGCAAGGATGTCCTCGACATAAAAGACCTCAGGGAGGGTATGGAG
>JAZQMR010000257.1:0-1764 GCA_045543505.1 Acutalibacteraceae bacterium
GGTGTACAAATCACCATCCTTCCCGCCGGTCTGCTCCTTGATTTATCCAGTTCGTTTAGAGATATTGGCGGTGCTGCCTATGCTGACTTGCATTTTTGCAGTGTGTACGGGTTGTTATCGGACATTCTTGGTAAGATGTGACTTTCTCGATAGTTAAAACGTGGTTTGGTTCGTAGTGAAACAGAAAGTGCGGTTCCCGCTGAAGGTCATAGCTAGGATGAAGGTGAAATTACCACGTCTTCCACTTGTGTGGATATAATCACTTATACGCGTGACGGTTGTAGAGAGGATAGGATGGGGGAGGGAGATTCACTCAATATTCTTCTATTTAACCGATGAGAAGTTAGACGAGAAACACCAAACATTTTTTGCAAATGACTTCAAAGGTATTTATCTGCAACTTTATTCTGTTCGCATGGGACTATTATTGGCAGCCAACAAATTATAACTTTGGTAATATAATGGAGTGCCGTAAGTGAACATTTTACGTTGGATTAGCTGCCCAAACCGGGCCGCGAGGACAAAGAAAATATTATTTTCTTTGTAGGCCCAGCACTCAACGTTGTTGAGTGCTGGGCTGGCCGAAGGCCCGCAGGGCCTTCGGCGCCTCGCGGTCGCCAGATGCTCGCTTAGGGTATTCATAACATAATTGTAGTTTCTTTTTTGAGTGAATAAATTTCTTGAGCTTGCAAAAATTACTTTTGAAAGGATGTGTTTTTTTGACGCCTACAAAAAATGAGTATTCAAAAATGTCGGCTAAGGCCTCCACAGCATCACCGATGCTAAAAAATATGACCTTGGCATTTCTTTCTGGTGGCACCATATGCACAATCGGACAACTTTTGACGACACTGTACACAACCTACCTCAGTATAACTACAAAGGATGCTCGAGTTGCTGTTTCCGTGACTTTAGTGGGGCTTGGTGCTTTTCTCACGGCCGTGAAAATATACGATAACATCGCAAAACATGCAGGTGCAGGTACGCTCGTCCCGATAACAGGCTTTGCAAACTCCATCGTTGCGCCAGCCATTGAGTTTAAAAGTGAAGGCCATGTTATGGGCATCGGTGCAAAAATGTTTATTATCGCAGGCCCCGTGCTAGTTTTCGGAATAACTGCCTCCGTGGTTTATGGCTTGATCGTTTGGGGTTTTAGCTTATTTTAAATCTTTTACACATTATTGGGGAAGTGTCAGACAAATAATTAAATGTGGGGCATTGCTAAATCCGATATGCAGTGTAAAAGGAGTGTATGGATAAAGAACTTAAATGCCCGAAATGCGGGAGCGAAAAACGAGTAAAAAGCGGATTTAACAACAAAAAGCAGCGATATTTGTGCAAAAAATGCGGGGGCCACTACACGGTAAGCCAGCGCGGCTACCCAGAACATATCAAGAGAAAAGCGATACAGATGTATCTGGAAGGAAGGGCTTTAGAAGGATCGAAAGAATACTTAAAGTTAGCCATGTTTCTGTCACAAACTAGGTAAAAAACTGGCGCGAAATTAGAGAAAGTTCCTAAAAAAAGACGAGAACGTCGAGATTTTGGAGCTTGATGAGTTGTGCATGAATTTTAAAAAACATCTGGCTTTTGACCGCGGTAGACCGCGCCACAAAGCGGCTCGTTGGTTTCCAATTTGGAACTCGAGAAACAAAACACTTCCAAAAACTCACAGATAAAATTAGCCATATTGACGTAATGCTTTATGCGTCAGACCATTGGCATGCATACAATCTCATCGCCCCCACAAAACATCTCACTGGC
>JAZQMR010000258.1:0-1978 GCA_045543505.1 Acutalibacteraceae bacterium
GGCGCCGCGAGGCGCCAAAGGCCTATAAGGCCTTCGGCCAGCCCATAGCTCAAAAAGTTGAGCTATGGGCCACAAAGAAAATAAATAAATATTTATTTTCGTTGGCCTCGCGGCCGGCGCGGAGCTAAAAACAAGATGAAAACGTCAAACAAAGGGCTCCAAAAGTGTGGCAAAATCGCTTTTTTCGAGGCTACATGATATAATTTTTCTAAAATGCAATTAAGGAATGATTCGATGAAAATACTTGCGATTGGCGATGTAGTGGGAAGTGTTGGCTGCGAATTTTTGCGAGACACCTTGCCGGACTTGAAAAAGGCGCACGGGATAGACTTGGTCATCGCGAACGGTGAGAACTCTGCTGACGGCAATGGAATCACGCCATTTTCGGCCAATCATCTCTTTGGTAGCGGCGTCGACGTGATAACCACTGGGAATCATTCATTTCGACGGAGAGAGATTTTCCCGAAATTCGAGTCGGAGCCACATCTAATTCGGCCGGCAAACTTTCCCTCAAGGAGCACGCCAGGAAGTGGCATTTGCACGGTAGATATGCTGAAAACCAAGGTGATTATTATCAACCTGATGGGCACAATATTCATGGAAAGCATCGATTGCCCGTTCAAGACGATTGATAGGATCCTTGACAAGGTCGACAAAAACGCGATTATCATCGTGGACTTTCATGCTGAGGCGACCTCGGAGAAGCGCACACTTGGCTACTACCTCGACGGCAGAATTTCGGCTTTTTTCGGCACACATACGCACGTTCCGACCGCCGATGAATACATTTTCCCAAAGGGTACGGGCTACATCACCGACGTGGGTATGACCGGAGTTATAAATTCTGCGCTTGGTGTTAAGTTCGAGTTGGTAATTAGAAAGCTAAAGACGAAAATGCCTGTTCGATTTGAAAACGCGACCGGAAAATGCAAGATGGATTGTATAATTTTTGACATAGATGAGCACACTAAGAGAACTAGAAGTGTTAATCGATTGACAATTACTGGGTAAAATTCAAGGAGTACCATAAGCGAGCATCTGGCAGCGCCGCGAGGCGCCGAAGACCTGCAAGGCCTTCGGCCAGCCCATAGCTCAACAAAGTTGAGCTACGGGCCACAAAGAAAATAAATAAATATTTATTTTCTTTGGCCTCGCGGCCGGCCGGGAAAGCTCAAATAAAAGAAATTTCCAATTAGATCCATAAATTTTAAAGGATATTTCACAAAAAAACATCACAAAAGGAGCTAATAAAGTAAAAACAATGTCACAAGCCTTAAAAAAAGTGCGTTTTTAATAAAAAAACAACGAAATTGCGAAACAATATAAATTTAACCTCGAAATCTGTTGCGAAATATCGCATTTGCATATATCATGATAAATGCAGACGTAATATACTACTAAAAACGGAGGATTAAACATGGAAATTCTAAAGGTTTCATCAAAGTCGGCTCCAAACTCGGTCGCAGGTGCCATTGCCGGTGTCATCCGTGAGCATGGTAGCGTCGAGATTCAGGCCGTTGGAGCAAGTGCCGTCAACCAGGCGATTAAGGCGATCGCCATCGCGCGGGGATATCTGGCCCCCACTGGCGTCGAATTGATTTGCATTCCGGCCTTTGTCAATGTTACAATCGACGGTGAGGATCGCACCGCGGTTAAGCTGATTGTCGAGACGAGATAAAGCTGTTGCTTAGCGATAGAGAGGGAGCCCGCGCGGTTTAGTGCGGGCTCCTAAAGTTTTTGTGTCACAAAAATCACAGGAATGGCTGCCATTTTTACAAAATGTAAAGGTTAAACAAGCCCCCCCTTTCTGAAGTTTTCTGCTGTTTGTTTTTCTGACCGTTGAAGCCTATATATGTAATGTTGGCCCTGCATTCTTGAGCTATTGAAGCCATGCCAGAGTAAAGTTTATTTGCTGGAATGTGCGTATTTTGTTTGGGAACTTGAGTTTTGGTGCCCCCCCCAGGACGCCGCGAGGCGC
>JAZQMR010000259.1:0-7154 GCA_045543505.1 Acutalibacteraceae bacterium
CAAGGTGCCGTTTCCGCCTTATTGAACTTAACAGCTGAAGATAACGAAGGCGGAAAATATGACTACTTCAAAGAAGTTTTGTCCAACGCAGAAGTAGTAAACGCACTGGTAAATATAAATGGTTGCTTGGAAAACGATTCACTCAGCGATACCGAAAAACAAGTAAAGCTTATATCTCATTTAAAAACCGTAAAAACTACCTTGGAACGTGCAAATTTAGCAGACAATCTTTTACATGCTTTTGCCGATTCTATGGGAAATGAGTATAAAGTTATTCTTTCTCGACAAGTGGCAGATGAGGTCATTGAGAAAAATCGTGCCGCAATCGAAAAGAAAATGGGAAGCGAAAGCGCATCGTTTAGTACCAGTGCTAGCACGAATGTTAATGTCGAGGGTGTAGAGGTCGACGTTGGATTTGGTGTAAATCTTAAAGAAAATTCTAGCGAAACCAGTTTTTATCAGACAAGTACTGGCTTTAGTATCGATCTTTCTGCAGGTTTGGGCGCTATTGGCATTGCAGAGTTCGATGTAGAAACTAAGGTGGAAGTTACAAGAGCCCTGGTATATCAGTCGTTGGAACAATTTTTAGATACTAGTTTTTCTGAGGGGAAAGTTTCCTCACTTCGATTGCGTGTACCAAGCATAAATGAAGTTGCCGAGACAAGAGACAAGATGCAAAAACATGAGCAAAAAGCAATTTCCACCCTAAAAACATCGGCTGAGCCCATGTTGAAATTATTGGGCGTAATATCACAAAAAACAAACTTAGTTTTGCCTGACCTCACAAAAACTCGATCTGCAACTCGTGAAACGACTGTAAAAGGCTCGGTAGGAGTAGAGGCCCAATTAAAAGCCGACACTGGCGTTTTAAAGGTTTTGTCCGATGCAGGTATTAAAGTTTCTGGCGAGATTGAAGCATCAAAAGGTATGACCTCCACTAGTGTTCGACATTCATTTATGGAGCTAATAAACGACACGTGCTCTCCTGGTTTCGGAACAACATCTAATGAGCTAGCCAGTTTCCTAAAGGCTGATAATTTTAACAAATTTACGGAAATAAAAGATTTATTAAAAGAAGGTACCAGCGAAGCCGCTGTTGTGTCCATTGCTAAAACCATCGCCCACGATTTGCACGATTATAATCACTGCTTGTCCGTAATGGCAAATGAAAATGCTTCTAAAGAAGATAAGAGCAACGCCGAAACAAAAAAACATGATATGGAGAAAAATTGGCTCTCAACATTTCATACGGGACGCCTTAATATGCTAAAAGCTGGAATATCTATTGCAACAACACTCAAAGAACAAGATTGCTTAACCGACAGTGCCGACACCCAAAACGTATTTAAAAATTTACATACCGAACTCGATAATTTAAGTAAGATGCAATCATCTACTAATTCTTTACGCTCTTCAAAGAAGTCTGCTGAGTTTTCAACAACACATACAAGTACTTCCACAGAACTTGGTTTTGGAGGCACGATCTCACTTAGCATTCCTGGCGCTGAAGAGGCAAGTGTAAATGTTTCAAGTGAAAATGTTAAATCTCAATTTGATGAGTATAGCACGCACGATATTACATTTGATGTTAAGTTACCTGTCGTTGGCAATAATATTGTTGGTGAAAACATCTTGCAGCACACTATGGCTAAGGTTCAGGATAAATTGATTAAGTCTGGACATGAAGACGCAGCCGATCTAGCTGACGGAATAGAGCTAATGAACAAGCAATTGGCAATCGCTTCAAACTCTGCTGGTTATGCCATAAACAATGCATCTTCAGCAGTAGGAGTAAAAAGCTATGTTACACTTACTTTTTGTTTTACAAAACTTAATGCTAATAATGGGGGCACTGCATTACCTGGCCAACAATTGATGGAGCGGGCAGGACACAAGTGGGCCTTAAAATACACAAAAAGCACAGAGAGTAACAAGGTGGGAGTTTCTGCCGATGTAGATGCTGTAAAAGTCAAAGCAACAGGTACCGTAAATAGAGCTACTAGCAAAATTGGTTCTGATTCGTTAGAATTCTCTGTTAACAAATTCAACGTGTTTGCTCAGACGATGAATGCCAGCAATCACAAGAAAGATATAAGCAACCTGTGGATAGGCTTTAAGAACGGACAGAAAGATCAGTTTAAGAAAATTTTCAAAAATATAACTCAAAGCGACAGCGATGCTCGCTATGAGTTGCAAGGTTTCTATAATGAAATCTTGGAGGAAAGTGGTAATAGTAAATCGGTGAGAAAGGCCGTTGACAATGCCTTTAAAGATTTCTTAGAGGCTTGCGATGACTTTGCGGGTGATAGCTCGGATAAAAACTTTGAAAAAGCCTCAACGGCTTTCGATAAAGTATTAAAGCTAAACTTTGAACACAACTACATGGCTGGTTTCAATAAGTTGCACGGTACACTCAAATAGGACGCATATCCTTTGCTTTCGTAAAAATGTGACAATGACAAAAAATTTCAAAACAACTTTCTTAAACGAAAAATTCGCGTGCATTTTAATTAAAATCCACAACGCACACACGTTTTTCTTAAAAACGTGTGTGCGTATTTACGTGCATCATTCGTGAATTGTAAGCTTTAACGGCAACTCTTCATTAAACTCGTTTTTTATTCGCTTCGTTAGCATCTTTTACGAGTGCCGCACGAAAAATGGAATTTTCCATTGCTTTCGTGGTATCTTTATCTGTTAGCTAAAAATTCTTCCCTTTTGCATATAGACCAACTCTATTTAATTAAGCGTAATCAACGTGCTATCCATAAATGGCATCTCTGTAGCGGTCATTGCCACACCACCAGATACTCCTGCTAAGTCATCCTCGGACATTTCGCCATTGCTTGCGCCGCAGAAAAACGAATAAGCCGCCTCAAAGCAGTCCGTACCAAATTTCACTTTGTGTTTCTCTGCCACTTTTGTGAACTCAAACTTATCCTTGCATTTCTTGGCCTCTTCTACAAACTCCGGCTTTTTCAATTTAAACTCCTGCAAATCCATATAAAAAACCTCCCTCAAAAATAAAAAATAAGTTCTTGTGCTCAAAATTATACACAAAAAGAATCTTCTTGTCAATATATTTATTAAAGTTATTTTTTCTCTCGCGCAAAAAAGCACTACTGTATGGCAGTTCCCATCATTACAGTAGTGCCTTAATTTTGAAACTTTTATTCTGCCTCTTGATAAAAACTTTTTTCGTTGAAGAAAATTTCCTTTTCGCCCGGCTCAATTAGGTAAACTTTTGGGTCACCCTCAAGTTTTACATACGAGCCTTGCGAGAGCGGTGCGTCAGCGCCGAGCATTAATGTGGTTTGCTCACCATTATCAAAAGTTACCGTGAGTTGCGCTTCCGTCGAGCTTAGGCCGTACATCGACAAATCTAAGTTTTCATCGTCAATGATCTGCACCGGCTTCAAATTAATTAAGCTATCCACCAACATCGACGCGTTAGCTTGCGCGGTTTTGCGCTCGTCAAGTCCCTCCAGAACGTAAACTTGCTTGTCGTCTTTCTCCTCAACACGAAGCTCATACTCACCAAGCACATTCTTGACCGATATGCTTGAGATTTTCTTGTCTGTCGTGTCGATAAGGTTCGCGAAAACTTGTGTTGCATCTTCTTTTTCGGTATCATCTTTAGCCATTGGCAGCGAAATCAGCAGGAAAACTAAACCAAGAAGGAGCGTGAAAAGCAGTGCAACTATCACTAAATTTTGCTTGCGTTTTGTCACAAATACCACCTGAGTTTACTTGTTTTTTCGCCGGAGGAACATAAACACACCTACAGCTAGCACAACGAGAGGCAAAATCACCGCGACAGCTATGCCAATCATATCGGCAGTTGCCTTGCTAATGCCCAACTCATCGCCGCCCATGCTCTTCGACTCAATCATCACGCCGGCGTCCTCCCGGCCTGACATCTTGTTCACCATGTTGACGAAGTACGCCGAATTGTTCAGCGCATTCGAGGCCAGATAGTCTTGCGTTAGCGCGCCATATGAGCTAATTACCGCAATGTTTGATTTTTTCTCACCCTCAGCGTCCCGCGTAGATATTACAACAGACGGAATCGGGCCAGAAACATTCGCTGCGAAGTCAAAATTTTTATCTGCGCCCTTCGGAAGAACTCCAGCTGTTGAAGAAAATTGCAGTAAAGTCTTAACGGATTCATTGTTTAAAATTTCCAGCGGCCGACAAATAGCCATAAGCACCGGAATTTCCGTATTTTTCAGTTCACTAGAGTATTCAGGGTCAACGTACTCGTTCACGGCCTCAAATGGGCTAGAAACAACGTTTTGCATATCCGTCTCGTAAATCAGCCCAGATTTGATTCTAACGTGGTTTTTCTCTAAAAAGGCATTCAAGTTCGGCGCGTCTGCTTGATTGGGGTTAATAGCGTAAATAAGGCCCTTTTCGCCACTAACTAAGTATTTCTCGATCTTTTCCACCGAGGAGGCATCAAAGTCACGCTCGGAACCAAAAATCATTGCTAGCGTCACATCGTCCGGAATTTCCTCGTTTAAAAGCGAAATCTCCGATATCGCAAAGTTATTCTTCTTTAGCAACTCCTGAAATGCCGTCGAATCTTGCTCTCCGTAGCCCTTTAAAAAGGCTATCTTAGTTTGATTATCGCTCGTCACGTACAAAATCGCTGAAGTTAGCTCTTGCTCCGCCTTCGAGCCGGTAATCGCGCTGCCATAGTAGCTTCGCTGAATGTCAAAAATGTCCTGCACACTGATAATTTTATGCTTGTCGCCGGACTTTACAATTATGCTATTTTCAGTCAAACTCTCATCTTGATACTCCTGCAAGTAGGCCGGATTTTTCACCGTATCCACATATGTAAGCGTGATTTTGTCAGAGTTCAAGTCGTACTTTTTCAAAACCGAGTTCGCCTGCGCAAAGTAGTCGTTCGACTGAACAAAGCTATCTTCGTCGCTCAGCAGGATTATCTCCACGTCCTTATCGAGGTTCTTGATGAAGTCGAGCGACTCTTGCGTGAGCGAGAAAATCTTGTTTTGCGTCATGTCGAGGCTCAGGCTGTATTTGTCCGTCAGCTTGCCGACGACCAGGTTGAGCACCACGACTATTGCAACTACGATGAGTGTAATCGCCGTCGCCACGCTGCCGGTCTTGACCTTTCGAGTTTTAAACGCCGCCAATATTCCGTTATTTTTCATCGATGCCTCTCCCCTCTAGCTCCATCTTTTCTTCTCGAAAACGCGCACCGTCAAGAACACGAACAAAAAGCACACCGATACGAAGAAAACGACGTCCTTGAGGCCGATGATGCCTAGCGTGAAGTTGTTGTAGTGCGACATGAACGAGATTTCCTTCAGCGCGTTGCTGATGAACTCGACCGACACGGCTTGCGCGATTGCGTCCATCATCAGGATGAAAACGCCCGCCACAATGCCGCTGATGGCCGCCACGATTTGGTTCTCCGTGATGGACGACAAAAACATTCCGATTGCGATGAGCGCCGCGCCCAATAGGAATAGCCCGAGAAAGTTGCCTAGGACGGTTTCCCATGAGGGGGCGTTGAAGAAGGCGATGATGACCGCGTACACGAGGGTGATGGCGATGCAGAATATGTACATGAGCAGCGCCGCGACGTACTTGCCGAGCGCGATGGCAGTGAGGCTCACCGGCGCCGTCAGCAAGGCTTGGTCAGTTTTTTGCTTTTTCTCCTCGCTGAAAAGCCTCATGGTTAAAATTGGAATTATGAAAATCAATATGATGAACAGGCTGCTGAATGTGTACGACAGGTCGGTTGTGTCGGCCATCAGCGCGCTCATGTAGAAGTAAAATCCTCCGAAAACGTAGAACGCTGCCAAAACTATGTACCCTATCGCCGACGAGAAATACGCCGAAAGTTCGCGTTTTATTATCGCTGCCATTACTTTTTACCTCCAAATCGTTTGCCTCTTTTGCTGCTCGAGGTGCCGCTACCCGTCGCGATTTCTAGGTTCGTCTCGTGCGTCAGCTTGCGGAAAATGTCCTCCAGCGTCATGTTCTCGTTGCTCATGGAGGTTATCGGGCAGTTCAGCTCCGCCATCTTCGCGAAAACCTCCTTGCGCACGTCGGCCTCCTTGCCATAATCCACCAAGTACTCCGCGCTCGAATCATCGTTCGTCTTGCCGAGGGTCACGTTCTTCACACCCGAAATGCCCATAAGCGCGGAGATGATCTCGCCGCTGTCACCCTCGACGGTCAAAAACAGCCTGTTGTCGGCCGACAGCCCGCTGGAGAGGTTCGCAGTTGTGTCGTCCGCGACAACCTTACCCCTGTTGATGACGATGACCCGGTCGCAAACCGACTGAATCTCCGACAAAACGTGCGACGAGAGGATAATTGTGTGCTTTTCGCCGAGCGACTTTATTAGGTTGCGAATCTCTATGATTTGGTTCGGGTCAAGGCCAACAGTAGGCTCGTCCAAAATGAGTAGCTTCGGCTCGCCGAGGAGCGCTTGCGCTAGGCCAACACGCTGCTTGTAGCCCTTCGACAGGTGCTTGATGACCCGGTCGTACACGTCGCTAATCTTGACCAGCTTGCAAATTTCTTCTATGTGCTGCCTCTTGTTGAGCTTCACCTTTTTCAAGTCGTACATGAAGCTTAAGTAGGCCTTTACCGTCATGTCGAGGTAAAGTGGCGGCTGTTCCGGCAAGTATCCGATTTTCTTCTTCACAGCGATAGGATTTTCAGTGATTTCATCTCCATCCACCGTTACGGTGCCTGCCGTCGACGAGATGTACCCCGTAATAATGTTCATTGTGGTCGATTTTCCGGCTCCGTTTGGCCCCAAAAAACCAAGAATTTCGCCATCACTCACGGAGAAGTTAATATCGTGCAAGGCCGTCTTCGAGCCGTAATTTTTGCTCAGATTTTTAACTTCTATCATTTGCCCCACTCCCCATTAAATTGTTATTTAGTCAGCAAAGCGCGATCTTTTAAGCGCTTCGCCGATGGTTGTCCGCTTATCACTAAGTATATCAGAACAATGATGCGCAAAAAGTCAAATAAACTCGCCGCGACGGAGTGCCATAATTGAGAACTTTCCCTTTGGTTAGCTGCCCCGGCCGGGCCGCGAGGCCAACGAAGAAAATATTATTTTCGTTGAGGCCTATCGCTCAACAACGTTGAGCGATAGGCTG
>JAZQMR010000260.1:0-1522 GCA_045543505.1 Acutalibacteraceae bacterium
AAAGTTCTTCAAGTGCAACAATTAGTCGTGTGGGAGGTCTTATCATGAAAGTGATTTTGTTGAGCGATGTTAAGGGAAGCGGCAAAAAGGGCGATCTGGTCAACGTTTCGGATGGCTACGCGAGGAATTGTCTGCTGCCGAGGAAGCTCGCGAAAGAGGCCACCGCACAGGCGTTAAATGAGCTGAACAACGCCAAAGAGGCCTTGCAGTTCAAGGCGGCCGAGGAGCTGAAGAAGGCCAAAGAGGAGTTTGCGATCATCGATGGCAAGTCGGTTCGCCTTGCTGCGAAGGCCGGAAATGGCGGGCGACTTTTTGGTTCCATCACGGCGAAGGAGATTGCTGCGGAGATTGAAAAGGCATATAAAATTTGCGTTGACAAGCGGAAAATCTCGCTCAAGGCCGAGATAAAAGCGCTTGGCGCATACGAATTCGACGTGAAGTTGCACAATGGTGTCGTCGCCAAAATGACGGTCATGGTCACCGAGGAGTAATTAGGCACTCCGCAAAAGGAGCAAAAAATGGACGAATTAAAGGTTACATCAGGCTACGATGGGCTCAAATTGCCGTTTAGCGCCGAGGCAGAGCAATCTGTTCTGGGCGCGATTCTGCTGGATTCGCAATGTCTTGACAGGATCGCGGAAATTTTGCCCAAGCCTGATTATTTTTATTTGGCGAACCATAAGCTGATTTACTCGGTCATGCTCGAGATGTTCACGCTCGGCCAGCCCATCGACTTTGTGACGGTCCTTGACAGCCTCAAGAAAGACGGCAACTTAGACGAGAACAACGCGAAGACCTACCTGTTGCAACTTGCGCAGATGGTACCGTCGATTAAGAACGCGCAGACCTATGCATACATTGTCCGCGACAACTACGACGTCCGGATGCTCATAACCACCGCGCGCGACATCATCGAGGATGCCTCGAGTGGTGCCAATGACGCTTCAACCCTGCTTGACTCGGCTGAGCAGCGGATTTTCGACATACGTCAAGGCAAAAATATGCAAGGCCTCCAACGCATTAACGAGACGATTATCGAGACCTTCGATCGTCTAGATGCGCTCAACTCGGACGACAACATGCTCTATCAAGGCATCCCGACGGGCATTCGCGACCTCGACGAGACGATAACGGGCCTTAACCGCTCGGACTTGATTCTGCTTGCGGCCCGTCCTGGTATGGGTAAAACGAGTTTTGCGCTTAACATCGCGCGCCACGTGGCAGTTAAGGAGAAGCGCCGCGTTGCATTTTTCTCGCTGGAGATGACGAAGGAGCAGCTGACATCCAGGCTACTCTCGACGGAGGCCATGGTCGGCGGTGTTAAGCTGCGTACAGGCAAGCTTGCGGACGACGAATGGGTTCGGCTCATAGAGGCCGGAGATATCCTCTCGAAGACGGAGATATACTTCGACGACACGCCAGGCATCACGGTGCCCGAAATGAAGGCGAAACTTCGACGCCTTAAGAATGTTGACCTTGTTGTGATTGACTATTTGCAGCTGATGTCCGGCGGTCGTCGAAT
>JAZQMR010000261.1:0-1534 GCA_045543505.1 Acutalibacteraceae bacterium
TTACTCACTTTCGCCGTCGCGCTGACGGCGGTTATCGTCATCGACTGCTGCATCACCGCGGCGGAAGGAGGATTTTGATGAACATTTTCAATGCTGTCATCGAGGGGCTGTTTCTTGCCCTCTCGCTGTTTCTGAATCTCAAAACCAATGATCGGAGGTAATCATGAAAGAATTAACCGTGCTCATCGTCGAGCCAAACAAAGAACCGTACATCAAAACCATCCCCGCCGGGCTGGAATCGCTGCAGAAGGAGGTGGGCGGCCTGATTCAGGCCGTCTACCCGTGGGAAGAGGAGGTTGCGCTGATTTGCAATGACGAGGGCAAGCTGCTCGGTCTGCCGCTCAACCGCTTCCTGCGGGATTGGCGTGGGGAGATCTACGATGTCATTGCAGGAACATTCCTCGTGGTCGGCCTTGGCGGTGACGACTTCACTTCGCTGAGTTGGCTCGACCGGGAGTGGCTCACACGCTATTTCTCCGCGCCCGAATCGTATGCCATTGGAGTGTACCCATATGGTACGCCTGAAAAGTCTCCCACAGAGGTCGATTCCGCTATTTGGGCATGTGCCAGCGAAACCGACAACCCTAGCGGGAGGGCGCAATGAACATCGGCTACATCCGCATCAGCAGTGCCGATCAGAACACCGCGCGGCAGGAGGTACTGATGGCCGAGCTGGGCGTGGATGAGGTCTTCATCGACCGCATGAGCGGCAAGTCTGCCGACCGGCCGGAGCTGCAGCGGATGCTCAGCTTCGTCCGGTGTGGCGACACCGTGATCGTCGAGTCGATCAGCCGCTTCGCCCGCAATACGCGAGATCTACTGGAGTTAGTGGAGCAGCTGACCAAAGAGGGTGTCGAATTCGTCTCCCGGAAGGAGGCCATCGACACCACCACGCCCAGCGGCCGGTTTATGTTGACCATCTTCGGCGCGGTGGCCGAGCTTGAGCGGGAGTACATCCGCGACCGGCAACGAGAGGGGATCGCCATTGCCAAGGCGATGGGGGTATACCGCGGACGCAAGCCGATCGAGCGGCCGGAGTTTGATGCGGTGGTCGCGAAGTGGCGTGCGGGGGAGATCACCGCCGTTGAGGCGATGCGGCGGCTGGATATGAAGGCGAGTACGTTTTATAGAAGGGTGAGGGGAATATGACATAACTTAGTACAGCATTGCGAGATTTTTTAGCCAGAAAAGTTCGGAATGCTCTTCCTTTTTGAATAAATATCTGCTATACTTAAATTATTATATCATAGGTGGAGGGGAAACCATGCTCGACTTTTACACATTGTACAGCGCAACAACTAGTGAATATGAGGTTGCAAGACTGTTTTATAGATATAGAACAGACAGAAGCTTTTTGCGATATAATCCTCTTTTCATAGACGAATGTATTGCTCGAGTATTTATGTTAGCTTACAGAGATAACGGAAGAGCGGGTCCTGGCAGTATTAAGATATATAGCGATGTGCAATCCCAAATTCCAGAAAATGAACAAGGCTGCAAAAAGTCTAGTCCAGATGAAGACAAATTAAAAGCC
>JAZQMR010000262.1:0-1527 GCA_045543505.1 Acutalibacteraceae bacterium
CAAATTGCTGTTGTCCAAGCGCAGCGCTTCATTCGCGTTAATCGGCACGACGTGATGAACTTGCAAGCCTTCGCAATTGTATTTGCGCCGAGTGCCATACAACTCTCGAATGCATATCTGACATAAATAATTGTCTCGCGCCCTAATTTCAAGCCGTTTCCTATTCCATTCCGAGCTATTCCTGAACCTCACTGCATCATCGATTTTCTTACGCTTGATCGGTTTCTTACTGCAAATATATCCTTCAGTGTGGATTCTTCCGCAGTATTGGCATGACTTCTGAATTGGCGGCACCTCCATCTTAAACAAAAGCAGTGCGCCTGTGTTCACACGCTCCGAGGAGAAATGCTGTGAAAAAATTTTCACAATAACATATTATCACGATAAAAACGAACAAAACGAACAACTTTAATTTTTTTCAAAAATCTCATCATTTTGATTCTAAGCCCATCTGGCGTATTGTTTCCGCCAACGATGTACGCAATCTTCCGCCAACTGTACCCGTTCACAAATCGGCATATCATAATCTGCTTTATCAAAGGCTCTTCCACCTCCTCGATATAGCGATTTAAGCGATTAAACTCATAAAAACACTTCTTCAAATTGAGATCCAATAGCGCCTTTAAATCAGCTATTTGAGCCGCATAATTACCGATTTTGTCAGAGATGCCTTTACCGCTCGGTAACCCGGTAATTTTTGTTGAACAATTAGTCGCGACAGCTTCTAACTCGGCAATCCGTCGCTGTTGTTGCTTGATTTCTTTTTTTTAGGTAGTACAAATTTTTCAGCTCACGCGAAGTCATTGCGCGTTCGGAATTCTTAGGTTTTTCCGCACACATTGGCGCGAACTTGGGTCCAGCGTCACGCTGGTCTTTTTTCGTCAAAACGCTTCACCTCACACTTCACTTTTGGTTAGAACTTTTTCAAGTGGCACGATTATTACTGAGTTCTTGCACCCAGTATCCATTAGCTCAGCCTGAGCAACGTGACGTTGCATCCAATTCGCACCCGAAAAAAAGTGCGAGAGACTATGAATATTATTTTCACAAAATTATGTACGCAAACTGGTCCGCACGGCCACGCTGCTCAACAAATAAAAATTTCTTTGAAAGTATATTTTTCTCGAGCCGCGTGAACAAGCTTTAATTTTGCACAATTCTTTGTCGCGACTTGTCCTGTGCGGTCACGCACCGCCAATTGTTTTACTTTCCACCAAACCCCGTTCATCAAAATTTTTCTCGATGCACCACGTCAAAATGGTCTTGTTGGCGTCCTGCTCGATAGAACCGCTGTCTCTAAGCTCTGATGGGTTTGGCCGCGTACTTTCGTCGCTTGTTCGATTTAGCTGTGATAAACACAAAATCGGAACTCCAAGCTCCGAGGCTAAACACTTAAGTTCCCGTCTCCGCTTTTCTTTGCGAAAAGAAAAGCTCGCAAAAGAAACGAATTCGCGCTTCAAACGACAAGCAAACAAAAATTTTATTTCACGCGTTTTCCACATTCCGCGATCGATAAGCTCTTTTACT
>JAZQMR010000263.1:0-5038 GCA_045543505.1 Acutalibacteraceae bacterium
TTTATTTTCTTTGGCCTCGCGGCCCGCGCGAAGATGTCAGCTTCAAAATATAGTACTCCAAGCGGTTCAGTGGCTTTACTTCTCGAGTTTTTCTTGAGGCTTCTTGTCAGATTTTTTAATCATCGCACCAATTTTGTCGACGACATCCGGAACTAGATCTATAATTTTCTCCGTCGTAGAAGGCATCGGCTCCGCGTGCAAGATTCTAATGCTGCCCTCGCGATTCACCGTCAAGAAGGCTATTGGCGAGATTGTAACTCCAGCGCCGCTGCCTCCGCCGAAGAGATTCTCCTCGGAAGTTTTCTTGCCGGCGAACTCCGAGCCGCCCGAGGCAAAGCCATAGGACACCTTCGAGACGGGGATAATCGTCGTGCCGTCGTCCAACCGGATAGTCTCGCCGATGATCGTGTTGACGTCGACCAAAGTCTTAATTTTCTCCATGGTGTTGTCCACCATGCTATTCACTGCGCGCTCGCTCATTTTGCTACACCCTTTCGGTTTGGTTTCGTGTTTGAGTAGTATGCCTCTTTGACGAAGTCAAACAAGGCTCCTATAGCTATTTTTAGCACAGATGCCGGCAAAAAACAAACTTTTGCATAAAAATCCACGCTAGATTCCTTCTCGTTAAAACCTGGCCGCACATTCACCCGGCAAAGGTGCCTACTCACGCCTCGCAAAAGCACCGTCGCGGCCACACCAACAAGCGCTTGAGCCTGACCGTATTTTATGGCCGTGTCCGCGGCGTCCTCGCCGACGACCACCAGCGACAACTCGAACGCCTTTATATGTATTTTTTCGAAGACCTTTTTGCCCGACTTAGCGACGATTTCGATGGTTGCCCGTAGTAGGGATAGAAAGCCAAACACCCCTCGCTCCTTCACTAAGGAGAACAGTTTATTTTCTTTTTTGGGCACCGCGGAGACTTCTTTTAGCGCCTCTCCCCCATCGCTTTGCAAGTTGGGAGTCTTTTCTGACGATTTTTCTCGCGGAAACACAAACGTGAAAAACAAAAACTTCACCTTTATTCGCAAGGCGTCTCTATAGTAAAAGTGGACGTACACGGGGCACCACAAGACCGCAAGCGCCACAAGCAGCAGCGTCAACAAAACATACCAAAGCATCATTCGTCCTCCGAAGGCTCAACCGCAATCTCAGCCTTTGCCTCTGCGGCCGCCTCGACCTCCTCGGCTGGCTCCTCATCTTTTTTCAACTCCGGTAACTCCTCAACAGATGAAATCCCGAAGCACTTGAGGAAATTAAGCGTCGTGCCGTAGATGAGCGGCCGGCCGGGCAAGTCGAGGCGGCCTTTCTCCTCGATGAGATTGCGCACGCACAGGTTCGAGACGATGCTGGAGCAATCCACACCGCGGATGTTCTCGACGAATGACTTCGTTACGGGCTGATTGTAGGCGATGATCGCGAGCACCTCCATCGCGGCCTGCGAGAGAGGCGTGTGCCGGCGCAAATCCATCGCCTTGCGGACGAACTCCGAGAACGCCGACTTGGTGCACATCTGATACTTGTCGCCCAGCTGAATGATGCAAATGCCGCTGTCGTCTCCGTCGAAGTCGTCCATCAGGCTCCGAATGAGCTTGTCCACGGTCGCCTTGTCCACCTCGACCGCCAAGGCCAGCCGCTCAAGTGAGATGGGCTCGCCGCTCGCGAAGAGAATCGCCTGCAACGCAGCTTTCGCTTTTTTTATTTCCAAGGCTTCGCACCACCGTCCATTAAGCTTATTTTTCGGTCATCCTCGTCCAAGTCGATGCGCTTGCCCTTGACCAGCTCCAAAATTGCCAAAAACGTCGCGACCATATCGGACTTCGACTTGCTTTGCCGAAAAAGCGCATCATAGCTGGCCTCGTTGAGGGTTTTCAGCTTGCGCAAGATGAAGACAACCTTCGAGAAGACCGAGACAATTTTCCTCGAGACAATGCCCGAAAATGACTCTCTTGGCGGCGGAAGTTTTTGTTTTTTCTTGCCCACCGCATCCAAGTACGAACGAAATAGCTCCACGACGTTGTGCTGCCGCGAGTAGGTCATCTCTACTGGAATTTCTTGCGGCTCCCGCGCGATGAAGTCAAAGCTTATCTCCTGCGCCAGACGCCGCGCGACCTCCCGGCACTGCTCGTATTCGAGAAGTTGCCCCGTCAGCTCCTGCTTGAGGGTCTCGGCCTCCTCGTGCTTCGGCAGCAGCAAAATCGACTTCATATAGACCAGCCGCGCCGCCATCTCGAGGAACTCGCTCGAGACGTCCATATTTTGGTCCTTCATCTGCTCGATGTGCAGCATGTACTGCGCCAAAAGCTCCGAGATTTGGATGTCGTAGATGTCGAGCTTATTTTTCTTTATCAGGTGCAAAAGGAGATCGAGCGGCCCCTCAAATGCGTCAAGTTTGTACGATATTTGCTCCATAGTTCACCCAAAGAAGACAAACGGTTGCGCCGCTAGCCACCAGATTCCTCGCGATACCCACACCTGAAGGAAAACTAGCGGCCCCGACAAAATGCCCGTAAACAGCAAGAAAAATACCGCGAGCATGACATAGCGCTGATATTGATAGTAGCTGTATAGGAGCTTGTCCGAGAAGAACGCCGCTAAAATTTTCGAGCCATCAAGCGGCGGTAATGGCAGCAAATTAAAGACCGCCAACCCGACATTAATGCTCATAAACGACGACAAAAAATCTAATATGCACTTCAAAATATTCTGCGACACAAAACTAACGTTAAAGTACTTAATCGCGATTAAACAAATTGCCGCCAGCAAGGCAACAACTATGTTGGATAAAGGCCCCGCCAGCGCCGTCAGCGCCATGCCAAGTTTCGCCCTCTTGAACTTTCTTGCGTCGACAGGTACCGGCTTTGCCCACCCGAAGCGAAATAAAATCATCGCCGCGGCCCCTAGCGGATCTATGTGCTTTAGCGGATTCAATGTCAACCGTCCGCTATATTTCGCAGTTTTATCGCCAAGTTTATATGCCACGAAGCCATGTGCCCACTCGTGAATTGGTAAAATTAAGAAAATCGTCATCAACAACGATGCTATCACTATAAGCGCCCGCTCGAGCGTCATACCGTCATTCAAAAACCACATCGTAATCACCTCTATAGTTTAATTATAGGCGAAGCGTGTTAGAAGTACAAGAACGCTCTGTTTATTGCTTTAGGAATGTTTTGTCGCATTAAAACAAAAAAACATTGACAGCAACAAGAATTTAAGATACAATAATTCTGTTGTCGATAACAAAGTCTAATTTTATAACAGAAAGGATGTTTCATCATGGAAAAGTTAGGAAAAAAAAGCATGGAAAATGTCTCTGGTGGGCAGATCGGTTTTTATCAAGACAAAACGGAAAAAACATGGTATTTGCTTTTTTTTGATGATGATTTACCGGAGGGAAAAATAACAATTGAGGATTTTGAGAAAAACAAAAACATATGGGCGCAGAGAGGGTTTAAACAGTTCGTAAGCGAAAACGGCGTTGGCGGAGTTGTTACAGATGATATAAACCTTGCAAAAGAATACGCTCGTTATTTTAAGCAGTAACTCTGCAAAAATAAGCAAACCTGTTATCGATAACAAATTTTAAATTTATTAACAGAAAGGATGTCTTAGTATGGAAAAGCTAGGAAAAGAAAACATAAAAAATGTCTCTGGCGGGCAAATGGGATGCATTAAAAGAGATGGGAAAGTATGGTATATACTCTATGATAGCAAGGGTCCTCTTCCCGGCGAAATAAAACTGGATAAAGTCAGAGACGCCGGAGCCACCACGGAATATTGGGCGAAACAAGGAAAATATCTCAAAGAGTTTGTAAGCGAAAATGGTGTTACAGGTTTTATTACGGATGATATCAACGTGCTAAGTACACACAAAGAGTGGTTTGATTAGAAACTTAATTTTTTTATCATGCATCGCCTCAAGATCATCACCTTGAAATGAATTTCACCTTAATTTTCAAAATATTCTCAGCGAAAAGCTCGAATATTCTCACCTCTTGGACTAATACTAATTCTGCGGAAAACTACCGCATTAGAAAAACAAGGGGTGAGAAACTATGATAGATAAAATCGCCTTATTCTTGCTGATTGTAGGCGGTCTTAACTGGGGATCTATCGGAATCTTTCAGTTTGATATAGTTGCCTGGATATTTGGCGGACAATTCAGCCTATTGAGCCGAATCGTTTATACGCTGGTTGCGCTCTCCGCAATTTGGTGTATATCTTTACTATTTAGAGAAACTGAAGAGGCCGTTACGCACACCGCCCGATAAAAAGATCCCCTTAACTTCTAGGAAAACCTAGCTCCTGAACATTACGCTCAGGAGCCTTTTTTACTTGCTTGTTTGTTGAAAATTTACTTTTAAGGGCCAGCAATGAGGAACTAATTATGCCGCATAGAGATAAAGTTAGCGGAAAACTCTTTGATATTTTCATACCTACGGGAAAAAGAACATTTTCATATAACCATGGCGTATGCGCCTCAAAGAAGTCGCTCACTTTGGAAAGTTTATTGACGCTTTCTCTAGACTTATAAGACTTCTCGATAATTTTCGTGTAATTTCCGTCGTACGTCTCCTCCAAAAATTCAAAGCTTAGTGGCTTCTCGTAAACATTTAAGTAATCAGCACAGCTAGTACATTTCATTGCTTCACGCGCTGTTTGTTTAAAACAATTTCGCAACTTTGACGCCGTTTGGGCTTTTTCTCTTTCGCCTAGGCTTTTGTATTCTCCCAAGTTTAAAATTCCCGGAATCTCGCCTAGCCGGTCGTTATACCACTTTCTTGTCTCTCCGCCAAGCATAGAATGTGGCTCCGGTACGTTTTCAAGCGAAAATGGCTGGCAGTAATCTGGCTGTTGAATAACTGCTCCCCCGTCCTGGACCGTATTTACATTCGTACCAGCTACGGTCAAAATCAAAAGCGGAATAAGTAAATTTTGAAACATAAAATCTCCTCCTCAAAAACTACGATTAACTTTAAATTATACCACACTTGCGCTCTCGTGTCAATTTACCGTTGTATTTATATAAATAGTA